>CALHGI010000223.1 GCA_938029995.1 uncultured cyanobacterium
CAACGTCGGTGAGTTCTACTTTAGAGGGTTCGGAATCGGACTTAAACCGCTTGTCTTCGTGGAGGGCCAAAATCACACCTTCGGCGATGCTCTGGGTGGTGCGTTCCGGACCATTGTTCCAAATGGGGAAACTAATACCTAGGGACGCACATTTTTCGCGCTTGGCTAACTTGGCAGCGGTGGCAGCAGCACGGCGCAAAACTTCTAGCTTGAGGTCCTCAGCCGCACCTAGCCCAACGATGGCTAGCTTGCGCACTGAGCCACCGACGCGGATCACAGCGGAGCTACCGGCTTTTGCTTTAAAGTCTGTTTCGTCGATAAGTTCTTGAAGCAGCCCAGACACCTGCTGATTTAGGTCAGACAGCAACCCGGTGAGGGGGAGCGATTCTTCAGATAAACCGACGACCAGGCAATCCCCTGACCACGTTAAACAAGACTTGTCTGATGATACAAACTTCATTCCCATCTCTGTCCTAATTCCCGTCTTAGTATCTAATGATTTCGGCGTCTCTATCGAGTGATTATCATATACGGCTCTCTATCATGGTTGATGTTTTGTTTGATAGAACATAGCTAGTTTAATGTTGTGGGCTTTGACAGCACCGTACCGCATCATTGCATTGTGGACACGGTTTATACGCTTTCTGTACTACTGATTCAGCAGATCCACCATGGGTAAACGTCTCACCGATCGATTTAAAGAGCAATTACCACTCCTACTGTTGGGGGGAATCAGCCTGGCGAGCTTAGCCTTGATCCTATTTGTTGGCCAGGCCGCTAGGCGGGCATTGCCCAATGGGGCAACGTCCCCAGGCCAAGGAACAACGGTATCGGGGGCGGCTTCTGGGACATCGGAGGCGTTGCGGTTAGCCCTGCAACCGCCGGAGATTCGCCAGGATCTGCTGCAACAGATGATCACGTCTGAGCAGAATACGACGGATGGTGAGTTAGCGCGCTATTTATTGGCTACGGATTTGCTGGACCAAGGTCAGGCAGCAGAGGCCTTAACCACCCTGGGGGAGGAAGGACAAAAAAGCCGAGAAGAGGCCCTAACGCCCTATGTATTGCTAAAGCGGGGACAAGCCCAGATCCTAGCGGGGGAATCTCCCACTAGCTGGAATGAGCTACTGGCAAACTATGACACCCACGGGGCCACGGCAGAAGCTCGATATGAACTGGGGAAACGGGACCCGGCGCAATGGGAGGCTCTGTTAGCGAAGCATCCTAGCCATCCTAAGGCGGTGGAGGTTGCCCTACAGCAGCTGAAGACGGGCACCTCCAAAGATAATTTACTGCTGGTGGCGGCCCATGGTCTTTACCGTGATGAGTATGAGGCGAGCCTTGACCGGCTAACGAAGGAGTATGGCAAGGAACTAACGCCCGAACAGTGGGAGACGGTGGGTTTTGGATACTGGGAAAACCTGCAGTATGGCAAAGCGTCGGAAGCCTACGGTAAAGCCCCGCCCTCGCCCACTAGCCTGTATAGAACGGGACGGGGAGCCCAAATTGCGAATAAAAAGGTGGTTGCGATCGCAGCCTTCCAAAAACTAGCCAAAACCTACCCCAACGCCCCTGAAACAGGCCTCGGACTGATCAAACTAGCCGACTCCCTACCCAGTAAAACAGCCCTAGGCCCCCTAGATCAGGTCATGAAGAACTTCCCCGACCGGGCAGGGGAGGCCCTACTCAAAAAAGCCACCATTCTAGAAAAACTCAAAAGTCCCACCTCCGCCAAAGACGCCCGCACCTCAATCCTGAGCCAACATAGCGACTCAGAAGCCGCCTCCCAACTACGACTAAGCCGGGCCCATAAGGCCGCCGAAGCCAATGACTTGGCCACCGCCCAACAGCTGGCAGAAGAGTTAGTCACCGCTGCCCCCCAAAGCGAATTGGCCGCCGAAGCCAGCTTTTGGTCAGGCAAGTGGGCGCAGCAACAGGGCCAAACCGAAAACGCCCGCCAAGCCTACGAACGCACCCTAGCCCAATACCCCGAATCCTACTTTGCCTGGCGTTCAGCCGTCATGCTGGATTGGAACGTGGGAGATTTTGACAGCGTGCGTTACCTCGCCCCCGAGGTCAGCCTGCCCCAACAACGGGAAGCACTGCCCGCAGGCTCAGAAACCCTACAGCTGCTTTATCGCCTAGGCCAAGATGCCGATGCCTGGAGCCTGTGGCAAACCGAATTTAAAAACATACAAAACCCAACCGTAGCCGAACAGTTCACCGATGGCGTGCTGCGGGTAGGAGTGGGGGATAACCTCGACGGCATCTTTATGCTCACCAGCCTAGCCTGGCGGGATGAACCCACCGAAAAAGCCGAATATCAAAAACTCAAAGCCACCCCCGCCTACTGGCAAACGGTTTACCCATTCCCCTTTAGCGATTTGATCCAAACCTGGTCCCAGCAGCGTCAGCTCAACCCACTGCTGGTAACCGCCCTGATGCGCCAAGAATCCCGATTTGAACCCAAAATTCGCTCCGGAGCCGGTGCCATTGGCCTCATGCAAGTCATCCCCAGCACCGCCGACTGGATTGTGGGACAACTTGGCGAAAGCAAGACTGACCTAGACACCAAGCTAGAAACCCCCAACGAAAACATCAAGCTAGGCACCTGGTACCTGGACTACACCCACCAGGAATATAGCAATAACACCATGTTTGCCGTCGCCAGCTACAATGCTGGCCCTGGGGCCGTCGCAGGCTGGGTGGCCAAGGGCTATGGCGACCCAGATGTCTTTGTCAAAAACATTCCATTTAACGAAACCCAAGGATATGTGGAGGCGGTCTTAGGCGGCTATTGGAACTACTTACGGCTCTATAACCCCACCATCAACCGCCAACTGGCCCAATTTACAGCGCCATAATCAATACCCATTTGTACTAATGGCCCTATGCGATTCGAACGGTTGACCATACAATGTCCAAACAACGTCAAATAAATCCACAGCAGCGCTGATCCCCAAAGGATTTAATCCATAAGGGTCTGACCAATTGCCGTCCTATACACAAATTCATCCTGTACACCAGCAACGGCATATAGGGAATACACTTAGGAAGTTCTCTGCGGGTAAGGTCATTGATACCAGGATGCAAGTTTAATCGCCTGCTTGCATCGCTCCCGAACAACCGAGCACCGTTCAGGCTAGCCTAACGCAAGGTTGCTCCGTCCAGTCCCAGTGAGACATGTCGGCTCTCACCTCGTCCACTATTATCACCAGCATAGTAACGTGACTAGCTATAGCACCGTTCAGAAGCAACAACTGAGTCAACTTGGCGCTTACCTACAAGAAAAACGCCAAGAGCAGGGAAAATCCTTGGAAGATATTTCCCTCCAGACCTACATTCGGGCTCAATTGATCAAAGCCTTGGAAACCGGTGACACCACTGATTTACCCCAACCCATTTTTGTCCAGGGGTTTATCCGTCGCTATGCCGATGCCCTAGGACTAGACGGGACTAATTTTTCCAAACAGTTTCCGGTCCATTCCATACCCGATACCCCACGCCCCTTACCCAGACCGGCCGCCCAGGTGGACATGTCCTACCAGAATCCGCCGCTCAAACCAGTGGTGCAGGCAGATCCCATACCAGCCCCTAAGCCCAAGCCCCCCCTAAAGCCAGCCATCGGGGCTATGCCCCCCGTCAACGATGCCCTTAAGGCTGAGTTAAAGAGCGTGAGCGCCCCCAAACCCACCACCCCACCCCCTAGCAAGCCTGCCGCTAGGGAATCAGGCATCCAAGAATCAGGAACTAAGGGGTCAGGCATCCAAGAATCAGGAACTAAGGAATCAGGTATCCAGGAATCAGGGACTAAGGGGTCAGGCATCCAGGAATCAGGCACCCGAGACGTCACCTTAGATCCCCGCCCCATGGCCAGCAATGAGCTGGCAGCCTTAGGCCTAGACGAGCTGACCAATAGCGCCGCCAGCAAGACTAACGCGGCTAAAGCCGCCTTAAGTCAATCTGCGACAGGTCTACCCGATCTATCCTTAAACAACCCTGCCCCCCTTAATCCATCTCCCATGCCCATGGGCTCAAGCCTAGGCAGTTCTACATCCGGGGTCAACTGGCTACCCTGGGGCATTGGCGCGGCTGTGATTGCCGGTTTAATCGCCCTGCTCAGCTTTAATATCTTTGGCGGTGCGGGCAATAATCAAACTGCTAGAGATACTGAAACCGAAGCGCCCCAAACCGAAGTCGAACCCACGGAAACGGTCCAGGCTGAAGCCCCTGCACCAGACCCCATTCCCGAACCAGAGCCCGCCGCCAGCGATGCGCCAGTCAGCTTAAAAGTGGAAGTCACCGAGGCAGGCCCTTCATGGATGAGCATTTCCGTTGACGGTGCCATTGTCTTTGAAGGTCTGATGGACCCTAATACGGAGCAAACTTGGGAAGGCCAGGAATTCATTACCATGAACGTTGGTAATGCGGGCGCCGCCATCGTATCGGCCAATGGCGGTGAACCCACCCCCGCTGGTGAACCGGGTGGAACTGAAATTTTGACCTTTGAAGCGACGGAATAGCAATCCACCCCAGTCAGAGAAGGATCTGAATCAACGGAAAACCAAGGTTCAGCAACGATGTCACAGGCGCTGTAACCCTTTGACGGCTTTTCCAAGCGTCATTGTGCAGAAAGCTCTATCGGATTTGGGCAGCCGTCGGACGGGCTCAACGATACAATAAAAAATATATCTACATACTGGCATTGCAGCCCATGACGTCCAAGGTAGAGACAGTAGAGTCCACGGATCAGCTCGAATATCTCAACGAACTGCCTGATGAAGTCGAAATGTCCCTCTTCGACCATCTTGAAGAGCTCAGGCTACGTATCTTCTATTCGTTGATTGGGGTACTGGTCGGAGTCATCGGTTGTTTTTGTGTCGTTAACCGCATTGTTTCCATTCTAGAGATTCCGGCCCAGGGAGCGAAGTTTCTACAGCTCTCCCCCGGTGAATACTTTTTTGTATCCATCAAGGTGGCAGGCTACAGCGGTATTTTGGTGGCGAGCCCCTTCATTATTTACCAAATTGCCCTGTTCGTTTTACCTGGCCTCACCCGCCGAGAACGGCGACTGGTCGGCCCCATTGTCCTCGGCTCTACGGTACTTTTTGCCGTCGGTATCTTTTTCGCCTACATTGCCCTGATTCCGGCGGCCCTAAACTTCTTTATTAACTATGGTGAGGGCGTAGTAGAACAGCTATGGTCCATCGATCGTTATTTTGAGTTTGTCCTACTGCTGCTCTTTAGTACCGGCCTGGCATTCCAAATTCCGGTGATCCAGTTTATGTTGGGGGTGTTGGGCATTGTCAGCTCCTCCACCATGCTTAAAGGCTGGCGCAGTGTTTTGTTGGGGGCGGTGGTGTTAGGGGCGGTGCTCACCCCGTCCACTGACCCCATCACCCAAAGCCTATTAGCCGGAGCCGTTCTATTCCTCTACTTTGGCGGCATCCTGGTGGTCAAAGGGATTGGGAAATAGAGCGGCGTGGGGTTTTATCCCCATAAATTGCCTT
>CALHGI010000224.1 GCA_938029995.1 uncultured cyanobacterium
GTATGTCTCAACACAGTGGGTGGTGCCAGCAAAAATATGATCGAAATTCTTAAAGGGTTCGTGGGCTAAACGCCAGTCACTAAAGTTTAGCTTCCACGTTTCCATCACGTAGCAAGCCTTATGGCGGCACTTATCTCGCCAGTTTTTAACGCCTTCCAGCACATGTAGTTGCCAAGGATTGTCGCAAACGACAAATAGTAAGTCGTATTCGCTTGTTAATGATACTTCGGTGGGAAACGGCGCAATAGAGCTAGCGGTAGCTTCGGAGCCCGTCGCATATTTAGCGAGGCGGTATATTTTTCTAGCTAGGTCGAATTCTTGGGTAGGAGCGTAGAGGTTAGCTTTTTCTAAATCACAGATTAGGTCTTCAAATTCGTAAATAGCACAATTAGCTACTTGAAGGCGAAACCCTCGCACTGAGACGATTAAAATACGGGGCTCGCTCGCTCCATTTTCAGCTGAGACATCAATTAGCATAGTTACCTGGATAGATACCCTCAAAAGGTGTGTGATATTACGAGCCTTTAGAAAGTTACGTGAATATACTTAAACCACATTTAATCCCTAGTTTATAAACGTTACTTGTTCCATAGATGTTCCTTAGTTTGGGTATCAACAATAGTATTAGCCAGCTAAGTAATGCCAACCAGATTCAGCGTTCTAACTTCTATATTTCACAATCTATAACTTTAGAAAAAAACCCTTCAGTTGCTCCTCCGGTACTCAGTCAAAATCAGGTTCTACAAGCTTTTGGCAAACTTAATCTATATTTCCCCAAGCTTTAAGGCTCAATACCAAATACCAATTCCGTAGCCACAGAAAAGATTGTCTTATACATCACCCAAGGCCTAAACGTTGACTATCCATTAGTCTAGTATTATTCATTGTGACATTGGATACTATCACTTCGGATTTTCATACGCCTGGATATTTCTTTGACAAATCTTCTAAAAGCTTCTGCTGAGCGCCCCAGTTTCTAGTCAATTTTTCTAGATTTTTGGCAACTCGCCTCCCAAAAACGAGGAACTGCCAAGGCTTGTCCAGCATCAATTGCTTTATTCTCAGAGTTTCCACCATATGCTCTGGGTTGCTAAAACGTTGATAGACATAAAAGGACGACGCTACTCCGCTGGACAAAACTCTGTTACGGAAAGATTTGTTGCTTGAGCCGATATACAACACGGCCGTTGATATTTGGCCATAGATTCGATGTTTTTAATCGTTTGAACAACACCTTGAATCCATTCTTTAACACTATCCACTCTAAACATGAGGTCAAGAGATTTAGCTAATATATTTCCCATACTCCAAAGGATGTTTCCTCCCCTCGCGCGACTGCCCACCTCGCGAAGAATGGCTCAGGACTCTTCGTAAGCCGTTGCTGATTTAGGGGATGAACCGCTCCGAGAATGACGCAATACATCCGAACGTTCGCAGCTTAAATCATCCCAAGGATCAGAAACGCCCTTCGTAATATTGCAGAGTCTCCCAATAGGTTCCTTGATGGCCATAGACGACGCCAATATTGTTGAGGGTGGTTCCGTCCCTGTGCGCCCACCTCACGACTAATCGCTAAAGACCCTTCGTAATAGTCCAATGCCTCGGCATAGTTTAAAACTGCCGTTGCTTGTGTATTCCCCCTTAGGGTGAACGTTCAAAGAGGATGTGGTTTCCTACCCCTGCCAGCTCAAAGCCACAATCCCAAAGGCCGTAATCAATACCCCAAACCCTCGGTTTAACCAAACCAAGCGCCGGGGCGTTAGCCATTGACGGAAACGCGACACACCGCTACTCAACAGCAACCACCATAGGGCAGAGCCTAAAAACACACCGCCCACCATTACCACCGCCTGACCGTAGCCCAGTCCCGATGGGGCAAATCCGGCAAATAGTAGGACAAAGGAAAGAATCGTGGCCGGATTGGTCAGGGTTAAGCCAAAGGTGGAGAGATAGGCTCCGGCTAAACCGGTTTTGCTAATTTCGGCTGGCTTATCGGCTGGCTTACTGAGAAAGGTAGTCATGCCTAGATAACAGAGAAATAGGCCGCCGATAATGCCCAGCCACTGGGCCTGGTCCGTGAGGAAGTTTGAGACGAAGGCAAGGCCAAAGGCGGCCACCGCTCCATAAACGCCATCTGCTGTTGCGGCCCCCAAGCCCGAGAGTAATCCGGCCATGGTCCCATAGGAGAGACTGCGACGAATGCATAACAATCCAATGGGTCCGACGGGGGCGGCAATGGCAAACCCCAGGATCAATCCTCGAAAAAATAGAAAAATCATGGTGACACCCCAATCAACATTGTCCAAATAAATCGCCGGGGCATGGCGCTGTGGGTGCCCTGGGCGATCGCCCTAAACATCAAACAATTGCCCTAAACATCGATCGCCCTAAACGATCGATTTATGCCGCCACATATCGGAGGGCATCCACGGGGGGCACCCCGCACCGATCCCGTTATTAAACCTTTAACGCCGTGGTCTCCTTCACCGTCGATAGGGCAATGGATGTTTTTGTCTGCAAAATTCCCGGCAGCCCCTTGAGCTCTTCACTGAGAATCCGTTCTAAGTCGGCCATCTTGTGGCAACGCACCTTCAGCAAATAGTCCCCATCCCCGGCCACGTGATGGCATTCCTGGATAGCGGCTGTGGCCTGTACATAAGCCAAAAAACCTTGGCGATATTGCGGATGCTCCAACACCACCGCCACAAATGCCGTGATGTCATACCCTAGCTGCGCCGGGTCCACCACTACCCGATAGCCCTGGACAATACGTCGCTTTTCTAAACGCCGCACCCGTTCGGCAATGGCGGGGGAGGAAACCCCGCACCGTATGGCTAATTCGGACCAGGTTATCCGACCATCTACCATCAGTACTCCTAAAATTTTGGCATCCAAATCATCCATTTAATTATTTTTAATAATCCATAGATTATTTTTAGCTTATTTTTTAAGGGAAAAGATCACATATACATAAAAATAAAAAGCAAAAGGGGTTATTTGTTTAATGTGTAAAAACTACCCCCTAACCTATGTAGGGTCTCCCCCCCCATTCCGGGGCTTGATGGGTAAGAATTACTACTAACAAGACAGGGTGTAGTGCAGGGAATGCCTATGCGTCTGGTCTGCACTACCCACAAGTTGATGTTTAAGTTTCTTTCAAACGTCGTTACGGCAGCGACGGTATCCGCCGATTGGATTGGGATTCGAGTCGTTAAGGACAGTTCTAAAGCCTGTGCTATTCGCGACGCCCATCCGGAGCGTAATACCCAGCAGGTTGACCAGGGGGCCATGGTGGAAGTGCTGGCCCAGGGGCAGTTTGGCTATAGTGCCACCAATAATCTCAGTGCGGCATCCCTGGCGGCGGCCATTGTATCTGCCTACGATCAGGCGATGGCGGCTAGCCCATGGGCCGTCCACAAATTTACGACGGCGGCCCGGCCTAAGGCCACGGGTAACTACATAGCGCCCCATCGCAAAGGGTTAGATGTGCTGGCTCCGGCGGAGTTAAATCAGATTTTGTTGCAGGTGTGTGACCGGCTCAAGGTGTCGGACAAAATTGCCCAGACTACGGCATCGGCCAGAAGCCATGATATTGAGACCTGGTTTGTCAGCAGCAATGGTTCGGAGATTTATCAGCGGGACTATTTGGTAGAAACTCACTTTGGCACCATCTCCCAGGATGGGCCCATCACCCAGTTACGGACAGACCATGGATATTTGGCCCATAGCTATCAGGGGGGCTGGGAGCTATTTCCGGGTTTGGATCTGTGGCAACGGGTGCAGCAGGTGGGGGAGCAGGCCTTGGAACTACTCCATGCGGATAATTGTCCCGATTTGGCGACCACCCTGGTGCTGGCTCCGGATCAGATGATGTTACAAATCCATGAGAGTATCGGCCATCCCTTGGAGCTAGACCGAATTTTAGGGGACGAGCGCAACTACGCTGGGGGTAGTTTTATTAACCTGGAGGACTTTGGGTCCTTGGCCTATGGTTCTGAGTTGATGAATGTCACCTTTGACCCGTCGGTGGCAGGGGAGCTGGCTAGCTATGGGTTTGATGATGTGGGCACCCCCGCCACTCGGGAATATTTGATCCGGGGGGGCAAACTAGAGCGAGGCCTGGGGGGATTGGAAAGTCAGCAGCGATCGCAAGTGCCCGGAGTCGCTAACTCCCGCGCCTCATCATGGAATCGACCGGCCATTGACCGTATGGCCAATATCAACCTAGAACCAGGGGATCGGTCATTTGAGCAAATCATTGCCAACATCGACCATGGCATCTACATGGAAACCAACCGCTCCTGGTCCATCGATGACCAACGCCATAAGTTTCAGTTTGGTTGTGAGTATGCTCGATTAATCGAAAATGGACAGCTCACCCGCACCCTCAAAAATCCCAACTATCGGTCCATTACCCCCGAGTTTTGGCATAGCCTGTCCCAGGTGGGTGACCGCAGCACTTGGGAAATGTATGGCACCCCCTTTTGTGGCAAGGGAGAACCCAATCAGCTGATTCGGGTGGGCCATGGATCGCCAGTGTGTGCGTTTGACAATATTGAAGTGTTTGGTGGGGCGGTATAACCATGGCAATGGCAACGAACGTAGCGAATAACATCGTGGTGGACACCTCCACGAAGGAACGGGTTTTTGGACAGTTGGCCGATGGAATTTCCCAGGTCCTTGCTAAAGGCTCCCACTCCACAGCCACCCATTTCACCCTGACGGTCAGTGGCGAAAACAGCCAATTTACGCGGTTTAACCGGGCCCAGGTTCGGCAAACGGGCCAGGTAAGTGACGGCAGCCTCACCCTGACGGTCATGCTGGCGGATCGCACGGCATCGGGCACCGTCTCCTTTATTGGGGAATTTGACACCGATTGGCCCCTGGTAAAGACCACCCTGGAAGAGTTACAGGCCATGGTGCCCCAACTGCCCGTGGACCCGTTTGTGGTGCTCCCGACAGGGGACGCCACCAGTCGCACGGTCAACCCAGGAGAAATTTTGGCAGCGGATGAGATCGCAAGCACCCTGCTCTCCCCGGTCCAAAACCTAGACTTCACCGGCATCTACTCCGGCGGTCTCATATTCCGGGGCTATGCCGACTCCGCCGGCCAGCGACACTGGTTTGAAACCACCAATTACAGCTTAGATTTCTCCCTATTTGACCACCAAAATCGGGCGGTCAAGGGCACCGTGGCCGGAAACCAATGGCAACAGCCCCACTTTCTAGACAAAATCAACCAGGCCAAACACCAGCTAGCCATGTTGGCCCACCCCGCCAAAACCATTGACCGGGGCCAATATCGCACCTATCTGGCCCCGGCGGCGGTGGCCGAACTGCTGCCCATGTTTTCCTGGGGTGGGGTGGGGGAAGCCGACCTACAGCAGGGCAACAGCGCCTTTGGCCTGATGCGCCAGGGCAAGCGACAGCTCTCGCCCAAATTTACCCTGCGGGAAAACTTTGCCCAGGCCAACATGCCCCGGTTTAACACCTCCGGTGAGGTGGCTCCCCTACAGCTGCCCATTATTCAACGGGGGCAGTTGGTCAACAGCCTGGTCAGTTCCCGCAGCGCCAAGGAATATAAAACCCCCTCCAACTACGCCAGCCGCAATGAGCACCTGCGGGCTCCTGAGATTCTGACCGGCACCCTGGCCCCTGACCAAATTCTGTCGCGCCTAGACCGGGGCCTATATCTATCCAATCTGCACTACTTAAATTGGAGCGATCACCCCAACGGACGAGTCACTGGCATGACCCGCTACGCCTGCTTTTGGGTAGAAAATGGTGAAATTGTCGCCCCGATTGAAAATCTACGCTTCGATGAGAGCCTTTACCACTGCTTTGGCGACGGCCTGATGGACCTGACCAATTTCCAAGAAACTATTCCCACCATTGATACCTACGATCGGCGTGGCCTTGGCGATAGTCGGGTACCAGGGGTTTTGGTGGAAGGGTTTACCTATACGCTTTAAGCAAACTTCAGCAGGCAGAACACGGGAAACAGAACACGGGAGCTAGAACACGGGAGCCAGAACACAGGCCAGTATGG
>CALHGI010000225.1 GCA_938029995.1 uncultured cyanobacterium
GGATGAGATTTCCATAGTGACGAATCACCTTAATTTCTGGCGAACTAGACGTTTGATTGAGGCGATTATTCAAAATAACCAGCGTACTGTCAATCCCATCGTGAAGGTCAACATGTTTAACCACCGACTCGTCCAATCGCGAAAACGTTCGTAGAGATTGAACAATATCACTAATCCGCGTTGTGCCATTCTGCATGGATTGTATCAGGTTTGGAAAATCATCTTGTAAAAAGGAAAGATCAATATCCTCAATCGTTTCTTGGATCTCTTCAGTGGGCGTTGGATAGCTACTGCGATAGAGATTGAGCAACCGAATAATGTCTTCCGTATAGAGCAACGCGTGTTCCAGATTGCCCTGAATAAAGCCGACAGGGTTATTGATTTCATGGGCAATTCCCGCCACCATTTGTCCTAAGCTAGACATCTTTTCACTTTGCACTAGCCGTAGCTGAGCTTGCTGGAGATCAACCAATGTCTGCTGCAAGTCGTCGGCTTTTTGGCGGAGGGATATTTCAGATTGCTGTAGGGCCAAGGTTCTTTCTTCAACCCGTTGTTCTAAGGTTTGTCGAGCTTCATTTAACTCATGGGTATACTGCCCCGTCCAACTCACCAGCTGATTTAAGGCCTTAGCCAAGAGAGCGACCTCATCCTGGGTATTAATATCGGCCTGAAGCTGAAAATTATTATCTCGGGTCACACGGCGTGCAACGGTGGTGAGTTGTTCAATAGGCCTGGCAATCGTGCGACTGGTACGATCAACTAATATAACGGCTAGCCCAACGGAGAGCGCCATACTGGTCACGATAATAATGCTCCTCAGTCGTTCGGCCTGTTCGAGTTGGGTCGTTGCCTGGTGATATCGTTGGTCTGCTGTGTACTGTAATCGTGTCAATTTTTCAAACAGCTTCTCAAACTGGGTAGACAGTTGACTGGCATGACTGCTACTGAGCGCCGCCGATGTCAGTTCCCGAGCGATTTTCTTATCCTTAACGCCCTCCAATTGCGCCCAAAGACTTTGAATAAACTGTTGATAAGACTCCACAGTACTGCGTGAATCGTTTAACAACAGAGTGAGTTCAGAAGACGCCTGACTATCGGATGCGATTAATGTTTCAATCTCGCTGAGAAACTGTTCAATCACTCTTAGATCAGAATTGGCCTGACTGATTTCATATTGAATCCAAATGCCACTTTCACCAGCGATCGCAAATATCCTTAACGGTTTCATTTCAAGCGTTAAGAGCTGATTTTCAAAATCATTAAGCAGCTGCTTCTTTTTTAATACTTGCTGTGCCTGTATGCGAGCCGGATGCGCATAATAAAGTCCACCCACCAGACCGCTGGCTGTACCAATAACAGCCGTTCCCAGGGCTAGGGTATAGCCTACACTAATCTTCTTAGCAATACTCCGATGTATCCCCAGCCGATTACTTAGCCGATGGGTAACGCTGGCAAGTGATTTGAGCATTAATAAGAAAATACCCCGTTAACTAGATCTGTTATTCGATGGCTGACCCGTAACCAATAGCGTAGTAGGTATCGCGCAATGTCTGATAATTAGAATCGTCAACAGGTATCATGTCTGAACCTTTAAATTTTTGATTGGCTCCCGATGCATACAAAGCTGGGATTAACGTATCTTTATGGCTAATCAGCTTCGACTGCAGTTCCGCTAAAAAGCGTTCACCTAAACTAGAGCTAGCAACAAAGATATCTGGCGGTAAGTGTTCGCTTTCAGCCACGATCTTAACGTCATCTTTGCGGCCAAGCTCCGTCAACATGTTTTTATATCGCGTATGGGAAGTGACCCAGGCATCCACCTGTCCATTGAGTAAAGCATCAACGCCGTCTTTGCCTATCATTAGTGATTCATAGGCATCTGTTTGCAGACCTGCATCGAGTAACATCTTCGTTGGTACGATATGACCTGCCGTAGCCCCCTCGGACCACATGGCAATTTTCTTACCTTTCAAGTCTGCCAAGGTGGCAATATCACTATCAGCAGGAATCACTACCACCGAGTAATAATCTGAGCGTGTTACCCCGGCAATGGGAACTGCATTTGCCCTGGCCTTAAGAAGCAGGTACTCAGACGGTCCGGCCATGGCAAAGTCCAGTTCATTGGCCAGCAGGGCGGGGGCTGCATCCACGAAGTTTTCGACCGGAAAAAATTCAATCGGAAGTTCCAGGACCGTTTCTAAGGTCTGACGAAAGGGTCCAAAATCCTGCTCTAGTTCATCTGCACCACTGATGTCGGTGACAGCAAATCGTAATCGACTGGGTCTATTGCCCTGGGAAGTATGGACAGGCGTCGTTGTCTGGGCGGCAGCGCACCCGCCTAAGAATAGCAAACTATAACTTAGAAAAACACGACGATTTAGCATAGTTATTCAGGGGGAAATAGGGCAAGCTATGGCCTTTATCACTTTACTTAGGGGCGTTGCTGATCCTCGGGATGATTTTACTAGTCTCAATCCGGCTATTAGCCAGGTTTACAGATCGATTCAT
>CALHGI010000226.1 GCA_938029995.1 uncultured cyanobacterium
AGCGATCGCAAATCCATATCAAGCCCAGCTGTCCAACTGGCATGGTGCATTTCAGCCACAGGCCCTGGATGAAGACCGAGGTAAAAAACTCCCGTGCAGATTTGGAATATTACTTTTAAGATCGTTAGGTCTATGAGTCGATTCGATCTTTGCCCTTGGCCCCCCTTGCCCCATGAAAGACTTCAATATTCAAGCCCCGTTTGAGCCCAAAGGCGACCAGCCCAAAGCCATTGAAGGTCTGCTTAAAAATTTGAACCAAGGTAGCCAATACCAAACATTGCTGGGGGCCACGGGCACCGGAAAGACCCATACGGTGGCGCGGGTGATTGATCAGGTGGGTCGCCCCACCCTGGTATTGGCCCACAACAAAACCCTAGCGGCCCAGCTATGTAACGAGCTGCGGGAATTTTTTCCCGACAACGCCGTTGAGTATTTCATCAGCTATTACGACTACTATCAGCCAGAAGCCTATATTCCAGTCACCGATACCTACATTGCCAAAACAGCATCGATTAACGAAGAAATCGACATGCTGCGTCACTCAGCCACCCGCTCATTGTTTGAACGGCGGGATGTGATTGTGGTGGCATCCATCAGTTGCATCTATGGACTAGGGATTCCGACGGAATATCTCAAGGCATCGATCCCGTTGCGGGTGGGGATGGAACTTAACCAGCGTCAGGTGCTACGGGACCTGGCTTCGGTGCAATATACCCGCAATGACATTGACCTAGGGCGGGGACGCTTTCGGGTCAAGGGCGATGTGCTAGAAATTGGCCCTGCCTATGAAGATCGCATTATCCGGGTCGAGTTTTTTGGGGATGAGGTGGATGCCATTCGCTATGTGGACCCGGTAACCGGAGCCACCCTGCAAAGTATGGAGGCCCTCAATATTTACCCAGCCCGCCACTTTGTCACCCCCGATGACAAGCTAGAGGACGCCTGCAACGGCATTCAAGAAGAACTGAGGAACCAGCTGGAGTTGCTAGAAAAAGAAGGCAAACTGCTGGAGGCCCAGCGCCTGGAACAGCGCACCAAATATGACCTGGAAATGCTACGGGAGGTGGGCTATTGCAACGGCGTGGAAAACTACTCCCGCCATTTAGCTGGGCGACAGGCAGGGGAGTCCCCGGAATGCCTCCTCGACTATTTCCCTGAAGATTGGCTCTTGGTGATTGATGAGTCCCACGTCACCATTCCCCAGCTGCGGGGCATGTACAACGGCGACCAAGCCCGCAAAAAAGTATTAATCGATCACGGGTTTCGGTTACCCAGTGCCGCCGATAATCGCCCCCTAAAGGCAGAAGAATTTTGGACCAAGGTGCAGAACTGCATTTTTGCATCCGCGACACCGGGGGAATGGGAGTTGGAAATCTCGGACGGTAAAATCGTTGAACAGATTATTCGCCCCACCGGGGTATTAGACCCGGAGATCTTGGTACGACCGACCACAGGCCAGGTGGATGATCTGTTAGGAGAGATTAAGGACCGGGTGGAACGCAATGAGCGCACCCTGGTGACCACCCTAACCAAACGCATGGCGGAAGACCTGACGGAGTACTTTGACGAACACGGGGTGAGAGTGCGCTACCTACATTCCGAGATTCACTCCATTGAGCGGATTGAGATTATTCAAGATTTGCGCAACGGTAATTTTGATGTGCTCGTCGGGGTCAACCTCTTGCGGGAAGGGCTAGATTTACCTGAAGTTTCGCTGGTGGCAATTTTAGATGCGGACAAGGAGGGCTTCCTGCGGGCGGAACGCTCCTTGATTCAGACGATGGGACGGGCGGCGCGCCATGTGGAGGGCAAGGCCATTCTCTATGCCGATAACATGACTGACAGCATGGCTAGGGCCATTGACGAGACCGAACGCAGGCGAGCGATTCAACATGCCCATAATGAAAAGAATGGCATTGTTCCCACAGCGATTGTGCGGCGCAACAGTAATGCCATTCTCTCATTTTTGGAGGTATCCCGTCGCCTCAACGCCCAGGAATTGGAAGAGGTCTATGAGCACAGTGACGATCTTGCCCTAGAAGATATTCCTGAATTTATTGGTCAGCTGGAAAAACAAATGAAAGCGGCGGCTAAGGAATTAGACTTTGAGGAAGCGGCCAAATTTCGCGATCGCATCAAGCATCTCCGAGAAAGACTGCTGGGCAAACGGTCATCGACCAACTAGGGACGTAGCGCTACCGGTCCTTCAGCTAGAGGCACCCTTATCCTTGGTGTAATAGCGATATAAGGAAACAAGCATCACCTTGAGGGCTCGGTTAATCCCATCCGAGGTCTCTAAACAGTGGGCTAAAATTGTCAGCTTGCTTTCAAAGTCACCATAGGTGGGGCAATATTCAAACGTTTCCTGCAGTAGGGCCCTCAGGGTCTTGGTGCGCAGGATCTCCCGCTGCAGCGGACTATCGGCATAGGGACCGTAGAGAATGGAATATAGCAATACCCTCACCTGGTGAACATCGCACTTTTGAGCCAGTTCCTGCTCTAGGGTGGTGAGGCTATCGGGGCTGGTGACCACCGGGGGCGTGTTGGCAGAGATATAGAGGGGACGAAAGGCCCTGAGAATAGTCCGGGCAATGGCTTGGGACTGGGCGGGGGACGACTGATTTTTAAGGATCGCCATCAGATGCTGCTTCAGCTGTAGCGGCGTCGGTGCCTGGCGATGGGCACTCTGCACTAGACTCAGTAAATCAGTACTAGCAGTATCGGCAATTTTTCCAGGAGCTTGGCCCAGATAGCCCAAAAACGTCTTAATGATATCTAGCTCATTCGACTTAGAGAGGACATCTATAACAGACTGGTATAGCTCTGATTTTGCCAGGGACTGTACCGATGCAGATAGGTTAGCCACCTGCTGATCGGTGGAGGGGGCGCGGGGAACTTGGGGAACAAAAATATCCCGCAAGTAATACAAAATAACGTTTGATATGGCGATGTAAGCCTTTTGCCGATTCAGGCTATTGGCTTTTTTATGCAGACTATCTCGACATTGGGACAGGGTGGTGTAGCGGCCCAAAACAATGTCAACTAAAGACCCCATGGAAACAGAATCTAGAACCGTAGACTCGTTTTCCCAAGTGCCATGGCACACACTGAACAATAGCTTTTTAATCCGCACATGCTGGGGATGCTGGATCAAACGACCCACTGCCTGCTCAATAGAATCTTGCCTGGTAGCAAAAGTTGGTTGGGTATAGCCAATCGAAAGACCATCGGAGGGCATGATATTGGGCGGCAGATGACGTTGTTATTAACCTTGACTAATATTCACATCTTAGGACTAAATTGGCTACTTCAGTTCACTGACTCTTTATTGGAAAGGGTCAGAATGGTTCGCACAAGCATACATAACTTTACAAAAAAGTAATCTTACCGACAAAAAGCGGCAGCAGATTACACCGTTGCAAGACGAATAGATACCTCAAAGTAGGAATAGACTACGGTTGCCAAAAAATAGAGCGATGATCGTCCGCGGCATGGACAATGGTCCAACGCTTAGGGATGCAGTCCTAATTTTTCTAGGTCATGGCCAACCCTATACCCGCCAAGAAAATGTTTTTGCCAGATCAGCAACGGCAAGAGTCCACTGGAGCTGGGTGTAGAGCACCTAAATTGTGTGCTCCGTATCTCGGTCAAATAGGTGAATGCGGTGGCTATCTAACTGTAGACACATGGTTTCTCCTGGCACAGAGGTGGCCCTCGGATCTAAGCGAGAAACAATCTCACTGCCGTCGGCTAAGGTAGCGTAGACAATCAGCTCATGGCCCATGCGCTCAACCACGGAAACGTCAGCTTTAATGTCCGTCGACGTGATGCCGGGGGGCAGATAGTCAGGGTGGTGAATGCTTTCTGGGCGAATGCCTAAGACGACGGGACGATCGATATAGTCCTTGAGGCTGTCGGGGGATCTGGGAATGGGGAAGCTAAAACTAGCCGTGGTGATCACGGTCTGCTGGTTGTGGCATTGGACCTTGGCATCCAGAAAATTCATCGACGGACTGCCCAAAAAACCGGCTACGAAAATATTGTTGGGCTGTTCATAGATGGTTTGGGGGGTGTCAACCTGTTGTAGAACCCCCTGGTTCATAATGGCAATGCGGCTTCCCATGGTCATGGCCTCCACCTGATCGTGGGTGACGTAAACAAATGTCGTTCCCAGACGTTTATGGAGCTTATTCAATTCAGCGCGGGCCTGCACCCGCAGTTTGGCATCTAAATTCGACAGGGGCTCATCCATTAAAAAAGCAGAGGGGTTACGGACAATGGCCCGTCCCACGGCCACACGCTGCCGTTGGCCCCCGGAGAGTTGTTTGGGTTTGCGGTCTAGCAAGGTTTCAATGCCCAATTGCTGGGCCGCCTGCTGCACCCGCTGGCGAATATCAGCCTTGGATAGCCCCTGCAGCTCTAGGCTAAAGGCCATATTGTCAAAAACGCTCATGTGGGGGTAGAGGGCGTAGGACTGAAACACCATGGCAATGTCTCGATCCTTAGGGGACAGCTGATTCACTGGCCGCTCGTCAATGTAGAGGGTGCCGCTACTGATACTTTCTAAGCCGGCCAGCATGCGTAGAGAGGTGGTTTTGCCACAACCCGAGGGTCCCACTAGGACCAGGAACTCGCGATCGCAAATGTCTAAATTTAGATCCTTAACCGCAACGTAGCCGTTTTCATACTGTTTCGTGACGCGCTCAAACCGCACACTTGCCATGACTAACTGATTCCTGCTCCTCTATCCACCAAATAGTAACGGCTAATCATGATAGACGGCTAATCATGATAGATAGTAGGGGGAAAGACGGTGGGGGCAGTAACGATGACGGAAAAACCCAATCTACTAGGCAATGTGCAAACCGTGGTCAACGGCATCATGGGAGTACAAACCCAGGATGCACAGCAAAAAAAGACCAGTACCCATAGGGCCGTTGACTGGGCCGCCATGGCGACCTATGGAGCTGGCACGTTAGCTCAAATGGGGTTGATGATAGCCGCATTATGGGGACTGCAGCAGTTGACCGGGGCATGGTCAGGACCGATCCGGCAGGGCATGGCAATCGCATTTTTCACCCTAGTATCCATTCGTTCTCGCCTATTTTCTCCCCTGAATAATGCTAGAACGCGCACCACCTATAGCAAGGTCACCCGCCCTGGCTGGGCACCACCGCCCCTGGCATTTCCGATTATTTGGCTGAGTATTGGTGTTTTACGGGTGATTTCATCCTATCTAGTGTGGCAGACATTGGGGCAAACCTATCTCACCTGGCCCCTAGCAATCTTTATGATGCATTTGGCCCTGGGGGATACCTGGAATACGATTTTCACCGTGGAAGGTCGTTTAGGAGCGGCTGTCCCCGTGGTCCTGCTGGGACCTTTAGCCTCATCCATCGTTGTTGTCACCATCTATTGGCACATTGTTCCCCTAGCAGGTCAGCTACTGCTACCCATGGTTATTTGGCTAGGGGTGGCCAGCACGCTAGTCGTTTCCATTTGGCAACTGAATGGAGCTGAACCTTGGTATCCATTGCAGTTGGATGACTGAACAGACAACATCAGACATAACAAAAAAAGACTGAAGCGAGGTTAGCCGCTTCAGTCCAAACCATGATCTGCCTTAGGGAACAATAAAAACGATCCGCATGGGATTAAACGTCAGCTGAAACCAACTCTTCTTCCTGACGACGCACTTTGCTTAAGAGCAAGCCCAGGGCACCTAAGCCAATCAAAGCACCAGGCTCGGGCACCTGCTCAGCATCCTCATAGTCACCTAGTTTCACGAGGCGAGCAAACAGATGGGCCTCACTGGTGCCGCTCTCTTGGGAGATAAAGTCTGTAACTGCACTGGAGTCAAAGTTGGCAGTATCGTTAAAGCCAACCAGCTCAAGGGTGTATTCATCCCCTTCAAATTCAAAGCTGTTTTCAGAATCAAGGGCAAAGTCCCAGGTGATTTTATCGGAACATCCAGTGCCAGTTGTTTCGTAAGGACAAACACCACCATCATGGCTGCTGGCATTGTTATTGGTTTCGTCAACATTGAGGGCAAAGTCAAATTGCTGTTGTCCAATGCCTGCTTCACCAAAATCTAGCTGTA
>CALHGI010000227.1 GCA_938029995.1 uncultured cyanobacterium
TCATTACCAGTACCACCATCCATAAAGTCATGGCCAGCTTCACCGTAGAGGACATCATTACCCCTGCCGCCCAGCATGGAGTAGTCATCACCGGCTCCTCCAATCAGGATGTCGTCACCATCCCCACCATCTAAGGTGTCATGACCGTCTCCACCTAAAATTTTGTCATTACCAAGACCACCGCTCAGCTGATCGTGTCCAGCGCCACCGTCAACCAAGTCATGGCCATCGCCACCATCAGCGATATCTTCGCCATCGCCTGCATAGAGCTCATCTTGGCCTGTCCCACCGGTCAAAATATCGTTGTCATTACCACCATTCAGAAGGTCGTTTCCAGCTCCTCCCTCCAGAATGTCGTTTCCATCATCCCCATTGATGATGTCGTTCCCCTCTCCACCTGAAAGCCAATAGTCATTCCCAACACCACCGTTGATAATGTCCTCACCTGAGCCTCCTGAGATAGCATCGTCTCCCCAACTACCGAGAATAATGTCATTGCCCGAACCACCAAATATTAAATCGTTATAGATGGCCGAATTATCCCCAGGAGGAAATGCTAGATTCTGCCCATTGCTGTTCGTTGAATTGCCAGAAAGACTGAGGGGGCTATAGGAGTAATTGCCATTACTACCTAATTGCCAGCCACTTCCTTCCGAAAAATCTCCATGCAGTAAATCATTGCCCTCGCCGCCTGACAAAATATCGTTGCCCGCACCGCCAGCAACGATATCGGTGCCAGCCTCGCCACTGAGCCAAACATCATTTCCCTCATATCCTTGAATCTCATCGTTAAACTCTAGGCCGATGAGTACATCACTGAAGACACTACCCTTCAGGACATTATCAATAACAGAAGAATTTGAATTGGAACTCATGATTAAGGATTGTCGAATTAATGGGTTGAAATTAGCCAGAGATTTCCTGACGGAAGATTTTAAACAAAACAGGAAAAACAAGCGCAAAGCACGATGCTTTCGAAACTTGCTAGTCCTCTCAAACCATCAAGGTTTTGTTTTGAAACAGTAGATACAGAAGACATTACAAAAGCAATGTGCTTTCCAATACCATATTGCTCTAGTAAATCTTCAGAGAGAACGACAATTGCACTGAACAGTTTAAAAAATCAGTAAACCCATCACCACAAGGTTTTCAAAGTGCAACACCCTATAGAATCCTGGTCATAACACAAGCTTTAAAATTTAGCACGCACCTGTCCTGTAATTGCACGGTTATTAAAGGCACTCCCACCGGTTTGACCAATTACATTACTCAAGGCGTAGCCCAAATCCATTTCCAAGGACTCTGCAATCTCAACGGTGCATTTGGCATTGTAACTATAAGCCGACGACCAACTCCTATTTAATCGTTGTCGTCCCCAAGAAGCGGCTGCACCACAGTCTAACCACTCTAAAACCTCTCCTTGCCAGCCAATTTCAGCATTGGCAACCAAAAAATCAGGAGGTGAAAAGTAACCACTAGAGAGCTCAGCATCTTCTCGGTACCTCCAAGTAAATAGATTTCCAGCTACGTAAAAATCACCAATTTTCTTTTCTACCCTGCTAAAAGACTGCTGTTCCTGATTCCCATCGTTATAACGCCCCCAACGAACTAGGGAAAAAAGGTACATGTCAGGAGTAATCTGCCAATAGAGGTTTGGGCCATACCGCCAGGCTGTGATCTGATTGTTTAGGGTGGTGGCATTAAACTTATATGGACCATGGTCCACAAAAAAAGAAAGTGTAGCTTTCTTTCCGATTGGGACAGACGTGTTGGCATTAAGATTAAGGGCAACCGGTAACTGATTGAAGAGATCTACACCTCCTCCGGCCGTTGTCGTGAAGTCGCCCATTTCTCCGGTCCATACTGCTTTGAGGGGGACATTAAGGACGGTATCAACATCTGGCTGAGCGTATCGGTTAAAGCCCGTTGTGACCGCAAGACGATCGCCATTGGGTAAGGTCCCTGTCACAGTTGGCTCGATAATGCGATTACCCTGATCAAAATTGCTAAAATCATCCGATAAATTCACGGTCAACCCATCAACATCCCAAATCGGAACAAAGGGACCTTCATCCGATTCAGCCCTTTCAGAATCTGGAGTAACCGGTTCAGATTCAATGGGGTCTGGAGGTAAGGATTCTGGTAGTAGCTCAACCGATGGTGGAATATAACGGCCTGGATTTAGATTTTCTGGAGCAGCCAGGTATAAAATATCAGACTCTTGTTGTCCATGATTGATTGTTGGATTATTGATTAGAGAGTCTTCCTGGACTTCTAAGTCATATAAATCAACTGCAGGGAAATCATCCGTTGCTGACCTTAGCTCTGATGTCGAAACTGGTAGCGCAGAGGCCGGTAAATCTGCAGGACTGGTTTGTAAGGTAGAGGGAGCCGAATTCTGGGGGGCAGAATCTGCCCAGGCTATTTCTGAAAATATTCCATTACAAAGAAATAGACATAAAATAAAATGTCGCCCCCTCAGATAGTTGGCGAGTTTTAAACCTTTTGAGGAGCGTTCACTAAACAACATTTGCAGTTTATACCTATTCTTGGATGCTACAGGCTGATGCCATGTTTTGATGGCAGAGGCGAAAAATTAGGTATGGACTTAATTTACCTTGCACTACTGTTGTCTATGCCTTGTTTATAGCAAGATGCACTCCCCAAAATTGCATGAAACTAACTAATTACCTTTATATTACCCATTTTCCTGAGCCAGATTATTGATCGTATAACTTATGTGACTCTATCTGTGGAAAAACGTAGTTTCACAGTAACAACATAATAGAACACATCCTATATGGCAGATATCCCTCAAGAGATATTGAGGTCATATAAGTTTTAATAGTGGCAGCAACGGAAAAGTATCAAAGAACACACTTGGCTATCGCAAGTAATACGTACTTGTTCCGGGTGATCTACCAAAAGAGCAGAGAATATGTCACTAGTTTCTAGAATAAAAAAAATCATCTCCTATCTCACCAATGGCAATGATGTTTGGGGTGGCTGGGAAGAGAATGTTGACTATGAAGTCAATGGGAAAGGGGGGGATGATAAGCTTTATGGCTACAACGGAAACGATATTCTCAGCGGTGATGATGGCGATGATGAAGTTTATGGTGGATTAGGTAACGATAGACTCCGAGGTGGAAATGGTAAAGATAAACTCTTTGGTGGTGAGGGCGATGACGAAATAGACGGCGATGATGGCGATGATGAAATCTTTGGTGGCAATGGTCGCGATCGCATTCGCGGCGGTAATGGTAATGACAAACTCTTTGGTGGCGAGGGTGATGATGAAATAGATGGGGATGACGGTGATGATGAAATCTTTGGGGAAGGGGGGCGAAATATATTAAGGGGTGGTCGCGGTCGCGATCTCATCTTTGGTGGCAATGATAACGATGAAATCTCCGGTGGAGATGACGAAGACACCCTCTATGGCAATGGTGGAGATGACTTGATCCAGGGAGATGGACATAATGACACTATCTTTGGTGGTGATGGGAATGACACCCTAGAAGGTAATGACGGCGACGACACTATTTTTGGCGAAGCTGACCAAGATAATATCTCTGGGAATGGGGGAAGTGATTATCTGAATGGGGGTACAGGTAATGACACTATTGATGGTAACGCTGGCAACGACTATGTCTATGGTTACGATGGTGATGACAGCCTGAGGGGGGGCAGCGAAAACGATACCCTTGATGGTGGTAGTGGTAATGACAGCCTCATCGGAGGGCTGGGGAATGACATTCTATACGGTGAAGATGGTGATGATACCTTAGTCGGTGTTGAAACCGATGTCACTGGAGTAATGGGTGAAAACACCGTTGACACCTATATCGGAGGGAACGGTAATGATGTCTTTGTCCTGGGTGATGCCACCGGAGTTTTCTACGATGATGGTGATGCAGCCACTGACGGCGCTAGCGACTATGCCCTGATCAAAGACTTTAACCGCTTCGAAGATACGATTCAACTTAACGGAACGGCAAATGATTATGTGGTGGCAGCCTTACCGTCTAGTCTCGAGCCCACTTATTCTGGCATGGCTGTGGCCGGGATCTATCAAGATACTGATGGCAGTGGAACCTGGGATAACACGGATGAGTTAATTGCGGTTGTTGAGCATCTGTCACCGGAAAGTGTGGTTTTAGACTCCGCCTATTTTCAATACACTGACACCCCTAATCAATTCCTGGGGCACCCCGCCAATGACAGCAACTGGGAACTGGTGTTTAGTGATGAGTTTGATCTATCTGCAATAGATAGTGGCAAATGGAGCACTAAATATAGCCATAACGTCTATGGTGGTCGTACTAATGCCTGGAATGGTGAATATCAGGCCTATGTGGGAGATAACGAGACCATTGATGGGGTAGAGTATGATGCCTTTGAATTTGATAACGGTGTCTTGAGCATTGTCAGTCAAAAGGTATCTCAGCCGCTTACTCTGGATGTTCAAGACGCTGTTGATGGCTTTGCTCCGGTTAAAACCTTTGACTATACTTCTGGCATCTTAAACAGTGACGATAATTATGCCTTTACCTATGGTTATATGGAAATGCGGGCGCAGGTTTCCGCAGGGCAGGGACTGTGGCCTGCTTTTTGGATGCTACCCACCCATGGCGGCTGGCCCCCTGAGATTGACATTATGGAAACCTTAGGCCAGCGCACTGATACTGTATTTAATAGTCTCCACTACACAGATGAGAATGGAAATATTGCATCTGAAAAAGGAGAGCAAACCTTTGGTGGGATTGATTTCTCCACGGACTTCCACACCTTTGGTGTGGAATGGTCAGCGGATGAACTAACCTGGTTTGTTGATAATCAGGCTTTGTACAGCATTGACCATGATATCCCTGATGTGTCCATGTATCTGTTGGCCAACATGGCCGTGGGTGGGTACTGGCCTGGCCGTCCTGATGAGACAACGCCTGAAACCAGTTCTTTTGAGATTGACTATATTCGTGTTTACCAAAACAACGAAGGCACACTCCACGGTGGGTCTAAAGATGACACGTTGAGCAAAGCTCTGGGCCATCTTTCCGGTGAGGCAGGCAATGACAGTCTGCAAGGTGGCTATGGAGATAACACCCTCTTGGGCGGTAACGGCGATGACACGCTCACAGGTACTGATGCGGTCAATGCAGGGTTGGGAGAACTCGATACCTTAACGGGGGGCAGCGGAGCCGATATCTTTGTCTTGGGTGAAGCGGGGCAGCTTTTCTATGATGATGGTGATAGTACAAGCCTCGGTCTGTTTGACTATGCTTTGATTACAGACTTTGACCTGCTTCAGGATACGGTTCAACTAGTCGGTGATGCTCTAAATTATCAGCTAGGCATCTCTTCTGATGGCTCTTCTACGGAGTTATGGCATCAGACCACCCCTGAACAAAACGAGCTAATTGCTATTTTAGATCAGCAAGTTATCAGTAGCTTTGATGTAGGGTTTTCATTCCTAGCGTAAGGGACAGCATTTAGATAACATCCAATTTAGCCAGAC
>CALHGI010000228.1 GCA_938029995.1 uncultured cyanobacterium
AACCTTGACCCTCAAAGCGTCTGCTCTAGGATGCGTTTGCGATGTCCGTTAGTCTTCCAAAGATGACTGGATGCTAACTGAGGAAGGGACAAATGACTCTTAACAGAAGCCATCCAAGCAGTACGCTTTTGATCCCAGACGTTGGGCGTAGCAAAAAGTATCCGGAAAGCCAAGACTTTTTGAATGTAATTTCAATTAGCTTTAATCAAGACCCTGTCAGAACTTGACAAAGTTGGGTCTAATGATGCCTTCAAGCTAATAAAGCAATCAATATACTGGATGAATCAAATCTTGAGGTGGATTTTACGTACGTAGATGCCTTAGAGGTGTCAAATTTATGTAACTTTGTACGGTGGTAGATGCGAAAACTTGACGAACCTCCCCGACAGAACACATAAACATCGAAGGGGGTAAGGGTATACTAAGTTCTAGCCGTTTGCTTATCTAATCATGCAGCACTTGGCCAAGGTTTGCCATACCACCTCTGAAGGCGCTCTCGTCTTACAGTTTCTGGCGCGCCAGCTTGAAGATTATTTATGGGAATTGTCCATTGGGGATCAAGAAACTGTCTGTACCTTGCCCGTAACTCTGAATGAAGGCACCCTTGTTTTAGTGGAGCTAGACGCATCTAACCAAGTAGTTGAGCTTCAAGAAGCAACGGATTGGGTTTTAGATTTAGTGTCTCAATTTCTAACCCAAGGTGTGACCCCACAGTTTTTCCACCAAGAAGTTGAACGGGCTGAGCAGTGGCGACAGTCCCTGACATTGCAAAGCCAAGAAATTCGTCGTCGTGCTTTAGAAACGGCGGCCCGCCGAGATGAGATCCAAGCTTTAGAAAAGAAGCTGAGGCTAGAGCAGGAAGAACTGGAAAAGCAAAATGAAACCCAGTCTCCCTAGCTCTGTTGGGCCAGTGGTGTAAACCCTGAGCGGGTTTTTGCGGTTTGGTAGCGGTTATCTGATTATTTTTAGGGGCTAGAATATAAGGCCCGCCATCATTTGGACGCTGTCGGCTGGGTCAGGTAGGCAACCCAGCCCTAAAATTTTTCTGTCAGTTGGCTAGAGCCCTAGGCGGGTTTCTGAGCTGGTAGTAACGGTGTGTTGTTTACGATCTGGGTATTGCCAGGGGCTGGGATAAAAATAGTCCGTAATAATCTGGCTGCCGCCCGCTGGGCTAGGTTCCGCGCGACTCGCTGCCCCATCTGCCGGGTCTCCGGCTTCGCCAGTACCTGGGGTACGAGTCTGACGATTTTTCCTCCGTCCATGCCCTGGGTTTCCCCCAGTAGGTTCATAATGCGGCTGATGTGCTCCCATTCGTTGGGGGAGGCTGCTGCGGTGGCAGGATCGGTGGATACTGGGCTGACGGCAGTTTGTAGGCGCTGCACTAGTCCATGGCCCAACTGGTCCAGACTCTTGGCTAGCTCATCGGCGATGCGATCGCGAATGTAGTCCCCCCGTTCGGAGAAGAGGTAGTTAATCGTTTGTTCGAGCACATTGGCTAGGTCATAGTCCTGGCTAGAGCGAGCATTTCGCAGCAGATTTTCCAAGCGATTCCAACGGAAATCCCCATCTTTAAACAGCAGCTCTTGGAGGGACTGGCGCAGTTCTGGCGATGGATCGGTGAGCAGTCGCTTAGCTACGTAGGGATAGGCTTTGCTGAGGACCTTAAAGTCAGGATCAACGCTAATGGCAATCCCGTCGAGGGTAACGAGGGATCGAATAATCAGCGCGTAATAGGCTGGTACCCGAAATGGATATTCATACATGAGGGCCGAAAATTCATCGGTGATGCTTTTGAGGTTCAGTTCCGCCACCGAGGCGCCTAGGGCGTTGTTAAAGACCTGAGCCAGGGCTGGGATAATGGGAGTCAGGTTGGTTTCAGGGGTGAGGAATTCTAGCTTGACGTAGTCGTTGGCTAGGCCGTCAAAATCGCGATTTACCATGTGGACGATGGCTTCGATCAGGCCGTAGCGCTGGTAGCTTTCTACGTCACACATCATGCCAAAGTCTAGGTAGGCCAGTTTGCCATCATCGGTGACGAGCAAATTGCCAGGGTGGGGGTCAGCGTGGAAGAAACCATGCTCCAATAGCTGTCTAAGGGAGCACTGTACGCCAATCTCAACCACCTCGGTAGCTTTGAGCCCTTTGGCTTCCAGCACGGCCGGTTCGGTGAGCTTAGTGCCATTGATCCACTCCATGGTGAGTACCCGGCGGGCAGTCAGCTCAGTGTAGATTTTTGGCACGATGATGTCGGGTATATATCCGTAAAGGGATTCAAACCGCTGGGCGTTTTCCCCCTCGTGGTTATAGTCCATCTCTTCAAAGATGCGGGTGCCAAATTCATCCATGATGCTGACCAGGTCACTGCGCACCACGGTCAGGTTATTGCACGCCCATTGGGCCAACCGTCTTAATAGATAGATATCGCGGGTGATTTGGACGGTGAGGCCTGGCCGCTGCACCTTAATGGCCACGTCCTCGCCTGTTTTCAGTCTGCCTTTGTATACCTGGCCCAGGGACGCTGCGGCCACAGGGTCGGGGGAAATTTCTGCATAGATATTGTCGGGGGTTTGTCCCAGATCTTCTTGGATCAGGCGAAAGGCAATTTCGTTGGGAAACGGAGGTATCTGGTCCTGGAGCTTGACCAGTTCTTCCATAAAGGCCGGGGGCACCAAATCTGGCCGGGTCGATAGGGCCTGGCCTATTTTGATGTAAGCGGGACCCAGCTTGGTTAATACCTTCCGTAGCTGTACAGCCCGCTTAGCTGCATTCTTTCCTTTACGGTCGGTTTGCCGATCCCACAGCAGCCCCAGGCCAAACCCTAGGAATGTCCAGACCAACTCCAGCAGTCGCAGAAAAATTTGGAGGGGTCGGGAACGATAATATTGTGCGATCGCAGCCGGATCGTAGGTCAGGAGATCATCCAAAGACTTACCTGGAGATCCTGAACCGTTATTCAAGCTAGAGAACGCTGGTGCCGCAGACATGGGTTATATCCTTTTAGGTATAAGGCGTTTCAATAAAATTCGACTGGAGTCATGGGGAGACCCCTCGGAGACTTGAAGGCATCCACCCAAGATTTGAATGGGCTTTCTTTAAGTTATTTTAACTATTGTAACAAGCTGTCCCCAATATCCCCGTCGACTATCACTAATAGTCAGGATAATTCGTTCCTTTGATCAATGTCAGTCGCAGAAACCGAAGTCCTTGGGCTTTAACTGCGAAAAGATTTAGTTAAATTGCCCGAACCTGACATTTCACTTAATTTCCACAGTAAAAAATCCACAGTAAGATTGATTAGCTCGCTGGTCGAGCCGTACTGTTATTTGGCTGTCCCATACTGTGCTCTGGTTTAGTCACATTTGTCTGCAACCTTTGGTGCCCAGGAGGCAATGGCCATGCTAACCTCCCTGAAAATCGACAATTTCACCCTCATTGATCAGCTAGAGCTGTCGCTACAGCCTGGTCTTAATGTGCTCACTGGAGAAACAGGGGCCGGAAAATCTATCATCCTCGATGCCATTGATACGGTATTAGGGGGTAAAGCCAGTGGACGGTTAGTCCGTACAGGCGAGACAAAAGCCTTAATCGAAGCCACGTTTCAGGCTCCTCCCATCGTCACCGAGTGGCTCAATACCCACGACATTCCCCTGGTTGATGGCGGTCTCCACTGTCGGCGCGAGTTAACCACCGGTCGAGGCAGTGTTCGTAGTCGTAGTCGGCTCAATGATGTCATCGTCAAAAAAAATCAGTTAGAAGAGCTCCGTCGTCTGCTGGTGGAAATTACCGCCCAGGGCCAAACCGTGCAACTAGGCTCCCTGGATGCCCAGCGCGATTGGCTTGACGGGTTTGGTGGCAGTCAACAGCAGCAACAGCGTCAAGTCGTCAGTCAGGCCTATGACGCTGCTATCCAGGCTCAACAAGCGTTAGATCGTCGTCGTCGAGCCGAGCAGCAGCGTCAGCAGCAGCTGGATTTGTTCGACTACCATGCCCAAGATTTAAGCAGTGCCAATTTACAAGACCCAGATGAGTTAGATCGCTTAAAGCAGGAGCATCAGCGCCTGAGCCACAGCGTAGAACTGCAAAAGCAAAGCTACGACGCTTACCAAATCCTCTACGAAAGTGATGGCAGCTTCGATAGCTGTTCTGACCTCTTGGGACGGGTGGAACAAATGCTCAACTCAATGCAGCGGTTTGATGAGCAAGTGACACCCATGTTGGATTTGGTCAGCGATGCCCTGGCCCAAGTAGAAGAAGCGGGCCGCCAAATTAATACCTATGGGGAAAATTTAGAAACAGACCCAGCCCGCCTCGCTGAGGTGGAGACCCGCATGAGCTACCTCAAACAGCTGTGCCGGAAATATGGTCGCGATTTGCCTGAGCTGATTGAGTACTATCAGGAAATACAGGTGGCCTTAGATGCACTTAACGGCGATGGTCAGTCTATTGAAGCCTTAGAAGCTACCTATGAGGAAACCCAATCCACGCTGGAAAATGAATGTGCCAAGCTGACAAAACTTCGCAAAAAAGCGGCTAAGCGCCTAGAGTCCCAACTGGTGGATGAGCTCAAACCCCTAGCCATGGATCGGGTCAAATTTAAGGCTGACCTCCAGCCCATGGCTCCCCACGCCCATGGAGGGGATATCGTCGAGTTTCTCTTTAGCCCTAACCCCGGCGAGCCCCTACAGCCCCTGACAGAAATAGCATCAGGTGGAGAAATGAGTCGCTTTCTGCTGGCTTTTAAAGCCTGTTTTACTAAAGTCGACCCCATTGGGACCTTAATCTTTGACGAAATTGACGTAGGTGTTTCAGGCCGTGTGGCTCAAACCATTGCCGAAAAGCTTTATCAGCTGAGTCAGCATCGTCAAGTCCTCTGCGTGACCCATCAACCCCTGGTGGCCGCCATGGCAGATGCTCATTTCCATGTCGATAAGCAAGTGGTCTCCAACGGCAAAAAAAAGAGTGATGAGCGCACCGTGGTGAGGGTGACTGATCTCGATGCCGCTGCCCGTCGTGAAGAGCTGGCCCAGCTAGCGGGTGGTCGCTCCCATCAAGAAGGGATTGCCTTTGCTGAATCACTCCTTGCCCAAGCGGCTACGATTCGCCAAGACGATTGAATCGTGAATGGTGGGACCTCTACATAGGCGACTATTTTTTGTGACTAAAGTTTCTTGTGGGGACTGGCGCCCTGGGTATAGCGAATGGCCTAATGCGCTAGGACCTGCGCGCCTCAGGTTAACTGCGGTCTCTTACGATTGGCAGACATGTCCATCGTCCTAAAACATCTGGCGGATGCAATCAGCTTTAAATGATTTGGGCATTTTGGATAAAACTTAAATTTAGCCCACACTGTAAGAGGGCATGGGCCTAATAATTTAGTGCAGGTTTACTTTTGCTGAGAACTCGGATCGTTGCTAGTGCAGGGTCTTAATCGCCCGTAGGGTAGTGCAATTCAGTGAATACCATTCACTGAATTGGGCCTAATTATTGGCAGTTAAGGATTCCAGCGATCGCTAGTGCTGTAAACCATATGTGACAAGTTATATTTCAGCATTATTGTCAGACTCTCGCTGTCGTTGGCCATTACTTGCTTAAAATTGTGATTTTTGATTGTTCCCTGATTGTGTGGCGCGCCCTTAATACTATTCCAGCGGAGTTAGCAGGTTTACAAGTATCGTATTTTGCGGCATTAGCATGGGGGCGGCAGTCGATTAGACTCGCGTCTATGCCCCAACTTTGGGCACAACTACAGCATCGAGATCCGCTGCTCCTATGGGCCATGATCAGTCTGGGGTTAGCGACTTTGTTAATTGGTGTCCTACTGATTGAAGTGCTTCGCTGTCGATCGGTGCAGGCTCAGCTATTACAGGAGAATGAAAAACGCTCCCACGACTTAGCAAACCTCGGTGCCGATTTATTTTGGGAGTTGGACGAAGATTTAAAATTTTCCTACCTTTCTGGCAACTTCCACTATCTCCAAAGGGACGATTTAGCCGGCAAAACTCCCCATCAGGCCCTGGTGAACCATACTGAGCTAGAGGCAGATTGGGATTACTTAAAAGAGCGCTTAACCCAACATCAGCCCCTCGAAGACTTTACGTTGCGGCTCCGAACATCCAGCACAACACTCCGTATCTTTAAGCTCAATGCCCATCCCCTATTTGATGCGCAACATCGATTTCAGGGCTATCGTGGTTTGCAGCGCGAAGTCACAGAGGAGTATAACCTGACCCAAACCATTGCCTATCAAGCTACCTACGATCCGCTGACGGGTTTGATTAATCGCAATGAGTTTGATACCCGTCTACTGCAGGCGATCAAACGGGTCCAGGAGCGAGGTATCCGGTCCGTGTTGGGCTATCTAGACTTAGACCAATTCAAAATTGTCAATGATACGGCAGGGCATTTAGTGGGTGACCAGCTGCTATCAGAGCTGGCGCAGCTGCTCCAACAAAATATTCGAAGTTCTGATAGCTTAGGTCGGCTAGGGGGAGACGAATTTGGCTTGTTGCTAGAGGGCTGCTCACTAGAGCAAGGACAGCAGTTAGCTCAAACCCTAGTCGACAAAATTAGTAATTATCAGTTTATGTGGCGGGGGCGGCAATTTCAGGTCGGTGTCAGCATTGGTCTAGTCCCGATTATGGCCGATGTTGCCAATGTGATTGAATTGCTCAGTCGTGCTGATTTGGCATGCTACAAAGCCAA
>CALHGI010000229.1 GCA_938029995.1 uncultured cyanobacterium
GGCCCATAAATCATAGCTGCATATCCGTAATTATTGCCGTTGCTGATTTAGAGGATGAACCGATCTGTAAACCTGGCTAATAGCCGGATTGAGACTAGCAAAATCATCCCGAGGATCAGCAACGCCTAATTATTTACATTCAGCCACTGCAACTGTGAAGAACCAAGCGGTTCACGTGGCCCAATATTTTTTGAAACTTTACAATCAGGGTCCGGTCAGGCCTTCTAAGAATTGGGAAAATTAATAGAAGGCCATAAACATTTTTGGAGATAAGGTGGGCCCATAAAACAAGTTTCAATTTTCCTATCCAGATAGTTTTAAGTGTGCCGGGCCATTGACGGGAATGCTCAACCGTTACAGTCAGAAAGAGTAAGACACTTCTATCGCAGCAGTATCGAACATAAATCGAAGGGGTCTTAGGATGTTAGAGCTATTCATACAATTCCCTCAGGCAATCCTATTGCTAGCCTTGCCACTTAGATAAAATAATTTTTACATTTTTAATGAAGACCTCATTGGTTAGAGAGAGAGAGCACGAGCCCCGCATTTTAGTGATCTCCGTCAGAGGATTCCGCTTTCAAGTCGCTAATTGCAGCATTTACGAATTTGAAGATGTGCTCTGTGATTTGGAGGAAGCTAAGCTATATGCCCCCAAGCAGGAATATGAAGTAGCGAGGGGAATATATCGCGCCGTTAAATTTTCGACTCGTTCCGATCGCCTGGCCAGTGCTGTTGCCCCTTTCCCTGCGGAAATATCGTTAGAACATGAATACGATTTACTGTTTGCCGTTTTAGACAACCCTTGGCAACTGCATTTGTTGGAGTCAATTAAAAACTGGCGAGATAAATGCCGTTATAAGGCTTGCTACATCATGGAAACTTGGAAACCAAGTTTTGATGACTGGCGTTTGCGAGACGAACCCTTTAAAAACTTTGATCGAATATTTACAGGCACCGCTAACTGTGTGTCAACGTTGGCAAATGCCACAGGTATCCCCTGTGATTATCTTCCCCCAGCGGTCAACGCCCTTAAGTTTTGTCCCTATCCCGAACCTCATCAGAGGACGATTGATGTTTGTTGTGTGGGTCGTCGTTTTCCCCACGTACACCAAGCATTATTCCAACGTTTCCAACAGGACCATAATTTTCTCTATTATTATGACACTGTTAAAAATCAAAACTTAGAAATCGAAGATGGTCAAGAGCATCGGGCGAAGCTGATTAGTCTCTTACAAAGGTCACGCTATAACATTACTGCCCACGCAAAATTCAACTCCAAAGATGAGACTGGCGGTTCTCAGGAAATTGGCAGTCGTTATTTTGAAGGGGTGGCTGCTGGTACCGTGATGATTGGCATGCCCCCCAGGGGAAAGGCCTTTCAGCAGTATTTTGATTGGGAAGATGCGGTGGTCAAAGTTGATTTCAATCATCAAGACGTGCTTGATGTGATTGAAGAACTCGACGCCCAACCGGAAAGGGTGGCTAACATTCGTCGTCGTAATATTGTTAATACGTTACTCAAGCATGATTGGGTTTATCGCTGGCGGGCGGTTTTAGCGGCCTTGGATTTCAAACCGAGTGAGGCCGTTATTAAGCGCGAGCAATATTTACAGGCGTTAGCTCACAGTATTGGGTCTTGCAATATGACCTTGGCACGGTAAGACGCATGGACGTTTAAGCAGAGAGACCCCATCTGGGCAACGATTTATAGCATCCGTCAGGTTAGTCAACACAATTGATTGAACGCCTTTAGGGGCAAATACGCCCCCTGATGCCCTAGGGCATCAGGCCATTTCCCATAGGGGTCAGAAGGACGCTGAAATCTTCTGACTAAGTCCGTTGGGCCGCCACATCAAAATATAGCTTGACGCACCTGGGTCATCAGGCCATAGGATGAGATCGTTGAATGCCTTTAGTCGTAGCAATCAGGCGCGCAGCGAACTGCTGAATGTATTCAGCAGTTCGCTATCGTGTTTTTTAATTGTTTTTTTGATCAATTGGCAAGGTTTATTCGACAGAGGTAATAAAGCCACAGGTCCTGACTCATGACAGACGCATCCATGTCTGTAATTTTCTCGGTGCTTTGCCATGGATAAATTTCCACTTGGCTAAAGTCCTTAGCCAGTTGCCTAAGCTGCTGTTCTGCTCGGATATAGTAGGTATCCAAACGAAAATTATGGGATTCATCGCGAACGATTAAATAATCTGCCATCGCTAAGCTTTCTCGATTGATTAGACGATTAAATAACCAAAACAGCCCTAGCATCACCAGGTTCTCGTAGGTCTTCAGCGGATTTGGACTAATCTGTTTCTGCCAGATGAGACCACTTTCTAATGCTTGCAGATTATGACTGGAAAAGAAGAAGTAACAACCTTGCTTACCCACTCGCTTAATTTCTTGGAAAATTTTGAGCCGATCTTGGTGGGAAGCATAGTCAATGCCGTTGAAGCTAAATAAAATGAAGTCAAATGAGTCGTTATCAAATCGGCTCAGATCCCTAGCATCGGCTACTTCAAAGCTGATGAGATGATCCAGTTTTTTAAATCTCTCTTGGCAAGCGACCACCATCTCAGGCGAATAGTCGATACCAACATACTGGTTTACGAGAGGAGCAAAGTGTTGTGCTGTGCGACCACCCCCCACTCCCATGTCCAGCATTTTCATATTGGGCAAACGGTCTCGCAGCCGTTCTAAAAGAGACGCTTCTGCGGGCTGTAGACGATTGAGTTGGGCATAGTAATTGACGATATCAACGGCATTATAGGTGGTCTCATTTCTGTCACCCACAATGGCGAAATAGGCTAAATTTAGCCTTAAAAGAATATAAAACGCTAAAAACAGACTTTAGAGTAACCAATTACGCACCATTGTCTTTATTTTCACACATAACTCCCTCATAATATCGTTTAACGATCCATTCTCACTAGTGATTTTTAATTCAAGGAGAGAACTAGTGAGGAGTCTCATGGGGCTGTATGGATAGCTCAGAATTGTGTCCCAGATAGTGACTCCATAGGCCAGACTTGGCACCCATAGTTCAAGCCATAGGTGATGGATGAGAACTTTAGATGTCGCCCTCCATAGGCGGACGACCTCCATAGACACAACAAACCGCTGTTGGTGCAGCCTCGCCTATGGAGTTATGCCTTCAGCGGTTGTGATGGGGGCCAAAGGCCGTGCCAAACACTAGCTTGGCATGGCTGTACTCAGGCACCACAGGTCCGTTAAAACCCCGGCGGAGACTGAGCAGACCTATGCTTCGTAGGCGTCCATGGGCAAACAGGAGCAAACTAAGTTGCGATCGCCATAGGCCTGATCAATCCGATTCACCGTAGGCCAGAACTTACGCTCCTTGGTCCACTGGGTGGGATGCACCGCCTGTTCCCGGCTGTAGGGGCGTTTCCAATCGGCCGTGAGGTCGCTGGTGGTATGGGGGGCATTGACCAAGGGGTTATTGTCTTGGGGAAGTTCACCGGATTCAATTTGGCGAATTTCATCACGGATGGCAATCATGGCATCACAGAAGCGGTCTAGCTCGCTGAGGGATTCACTTTCGGTGGGTTCCACCATGATGGTGCCCGCCACGGGCCAGGACATGGTGGGGGGATGGAAACCGAAGTCAATCATGCGTTTGGCAATGTCATCCACATTGACATTGGCAGATTTTTTGAAGCTGCGCAGGTCCACAATGCACTCGTGGGCCACCAGTCCGGCATTGCCTTTGTAGAGGATGTCGTAGTGATTGGCCAACCGCTTAGCAATGTAGTTAGCGCTGAGAATTGCGGTTTCGGTGGCGTGGGTCAATCCAGCCGCCCCCATCATCTGGATATACATCCAAGAAATGGGGAGAATGCTGGCGCTGCCCCAGGGTGCGGCGGATACGGCACCAATGGACTGCTTGGTGCCCAGGGTGGGGGTTAGGTTATGGCCGGGCAAAAAGGGTACCAGGTGGCGCTGAACACCGATGGGACCCACACCGGGACCACCGCCACCGTGGGGAATACAGAAGGTTTTATGGAGG
>CALHGI010000230.1 GCA_938029995.1 uncultured cyanobacterium
GATGGAGGGTTGGGCCTGGGCCTGATTTTTGCTGAAGGATATGGGTATGTGGCGGTTCTGGCCGGGTGGGGCCTGGTCTAGGTCGGTCAGCATAGGGGGCAAATTCTGGGTTGAACTGTCCGTAAATATGAAATTATGCCGTTTTTTAGGGGCTGGGTGGTTAAGCTTTGTGAGTATATTTGCTGGGTTTACGGTTCGGCCTATTGAATCTTGAAAGCATAGATAGAACTGAGTTCCTGTGTTGGGTTGCTGTATACGGACACTTTTTTTCAAGTGGAATAGGGGATTACATCAGAAAATCTTCAGCGTTTTGGTGAAGGGTTTTTTAGTTGTGTTTCCTGAATGATGTGTGTCCTATTCAGTTATGGTCCATGTCACCTGTGTAGACCCCTGCGGTGATTTACACAGCTTAGTTTTATTTAATAGTGTGACCCTTTAACAGTTCCCTTTAGCCCATGTCCAGCAATCTTCCTAGCCCTAGTCGAGCACAGCGTGCTCTTGCTGCCATCATTGTGACTGATGCGGTGGGGTTTAGTGCCCGCATGTCGGTCGATGAGGAAAGAACTCTACGGCTGATTCACCATGACTTGGAACTGATGGAAAAGCAGTGCCAGGAGTTTGATGGCAAGGTGCTGAAGTCCACGGGGGATGGGTTGCTGATGTATTTTGTCAGTGCGGTGCAGGCGGTGGGCTGTGCGATCGCAATCCAAAAAGCCTTAATTGCTCGGGCCAAAAATACCGATAGCCTGGCCCATCGCATCGGCATTCACATGGGCGACGTCTTTTTTAACCAGTCGGACGTTATGGGCAATAGCGTTAACATTGCGGCGCGTTTGCAAACCCAGGCTAAACCCGGCGGCATTTGCCTATCCCAGCTGATCTACGACCTGGTGAAGGTGCGGCTGTCTTTGGATGCAGACTTTATCGGCCCGCTCAAACTTAAAAATATTCAAGACCCGATTTCGGTTTATCACATCAATGTCGCTGGCCCGGCCGATCCCGAGGCCCATCGCCAGGAGCCCAGTTCGGAAACCAAGCCGACGGGCATCCTCTCTACGCCTGGGCCCCATCGGGCCAAGCCTTTGCCCCATGGGCATCTCCGCCCATCCCCACCGTTCCCACCCCCCCGTCGAGCGTCGTCCCAACCGGCTGAAGTATTGCCAGAGGGAACCAAAGTGGCGGGCCGCTACACCATCAAAAAGATGTTGGGGCAGGGGGGTTTTGGCTTTTCTTACCTCGTGGAAGACACCCAGCGCTTTGGCGAACTCTGCGTGCTCAAGGAACTACGGCCCATGCAGAAGCAGGGGGAATTCCTGGAAAAGGCGATTGAACTATTCCAGCGGGAGGCCAAGACCCTCCACAGCATTGACCACCCGCAGATTCCTAAATTTTTGGCCAGCTTTACCCAGGCCAGGCGACTGTTTATTGTCCAGGAATACATTGATGGGATTACCTATCTAAAACTGCTCCAACGGCGTAAAAAACAATCCAAGCTGTTTACGGAAGCGGAGGTGGTTTACTGGCTGGTTCATATGCTGCAGGTGCTGGACTACCTCCACAGCCTCAATATTATGCATCGCGATATTTCACCTGAAAATGTGATGTTTTCCCGCGATCGCAACCTGCCCATTTTGATCGACTTTGGCCTGGTGAATAACACCATTTCCGGCACCCTAACCGAAAGTATTACCCAGGGAGAAAGCCTCAAAAGTTCGGTCACCGCCGTTGGAAAATTTGGCTATTCGCCGCCGGAGCAAATGTACGGCAAGTGTACCCCCGCCAGCGACCTCTATGCCTTGGGGGTAACGGCCCTGGTGCTGCTCACCGGCGAGCACCCCCGCAACCTAATGGACGATAAAACGCTGGAACTGCAATGGCGGCAGCACGCCACCGTCAGCCCCCAGCTGGCGAAGATTTTGGACACGATGATCCGGCAAAAGCCCCAGGAACGGTTTCAGTCGGCTAGCGACGTTTTTGCCCAGCTTAGCCCGCTGTTACCGGCCCATGTGAGCAAAACCCTGAATTCGGTGTCCCTACCCACCCGGTCCGTGGCTCCGCCCCCGTCCATCAGTGTTTTTCGGCCCGATCCGGCTTTTATTGCCCAGTGCCGTGACGAACTGGCGCGCTTCATTGGCCCCTTTGCCGACATGGTGATTGAAGAAACCCTAGAGGAGAACCCCGACGCCACCCCCCAGGAAATAGTGGATATTTTGGCGGGGCAAATCATTGATGCCGACCAGGCCACTGCCTTCCTCAGTCACATTTGCATCCCTAACGAGGCCTTGGCCGCCAGTGAGACAATGCCCGAGCTGCATGCCGTGCAGCAGCAGCAGTTGTTAAAACCTGCGTTTATCGCCCAGTGTCGCCAGGTGTTGGCCCAGGCCATTGGGCCGATGGCCTCCATGATTGTGGAGGATACCTTGGCCGATTATCCCGGTTTGAGTGCTTCGGCCTTTGTGGATCAGCTGGCTAAGGAAGTTCCAGATGGTCAAAAGGCCCAGGAATTTCGCCAGCAGTTACGCAGTGTTGTGAGGAAAGTTCGGCTGTAACCTAGGGCCTCCCGGCTGGTGTTACCCCTGGGCAAGGCCGGGGGCATCAGTAGCCCGACTGTGGCCCAGGCTGTGACCCCGACTGTGGCCCCGACTGTGACCCACCTTTGCGTCGATTGCGATTGCGCTCTAGCCGCTGCATGGCCATTTGTAGGCTGAGGCGCATGCGGTTAAAGGAGTCGGTGAGTTTGCCCACTTCGTCGTCGGACCATTTGGGAAATTCGGCCTTGGTGTCGCCCGTACTGACGGCTTCGGCGGTGGCGGCCATGCGGTTGAGGGGGCGCACAACGTAGCGTTTAAGCCAGAAGTTAACCAGGAAGATTGCGATCGCAAACACTCCCGTAAACACCCCCAACGTAATCAACAGCGACTGCCTAGCTTCATTAAATACGGTCTGGGCTGGCACCGAAATAATCTGGGTACCCACAATTTCATTCATTTTCCAGCCAAAACCATTCTGACTACCATAAAGGGCGATCATACTTTTAGGCGCCCGCTCAGCAGTGTCATGACACGATAAACAAGTTTCTTGCTTAATTTGAATCGGCCTTGCAATGTAATACTGTTTGCCCTTACGAGATTTCCTAAAACCTTCCAAGTCTTTACGGCTGTCGGGCTGTTTAAACTGACTTATCAGGGACTCCTCCAGCTGATCGGCCTGATCCTTCGGATTCGTTGGATTCAGCACAGCTTCCCGATAGGAAAAAGCTTCGTAGTCTGGGTTAGATTGCAGGGTGTCAAACACCGCATGGGCCGAATAGCTAGGGACGGTTTCCGGCAAAAACTGAACTTCGCTACGTTCAGATATCTCTGGCCTAATTTCATCAACCGTGTACTGACGCACAGAGTTCATGGTTTCCATCAGCATTAGGGCCTTGCTGGTCAGCTCCGCCTGGGCCGTATAGTTCAGCAGCCGCGACAGGGCTATGCCACTCATCAAAATGCCGACAATAAATACCCCCAGGAGCATCAGAGTAAATTTTTGTCCGAGGTTCAGTTTTGACAACATAGCGACCGGCAAATCTTAGGTGGTTGGGTAGAGGCATTCTACCTACGTTATCCATTCGGCCCAAGTTACGTCTGTCAGTCAACTCAATTGGCAATATTTCAATACAAATACCCTGTCCCTAGGGTGATGCTCAGGCTGCGACAGGACCATCAGCTGTCAATGCTGCAAGCCTACGGCTGAGGAGCGAGACGGGCACAGTCGAGTTGCCTGCCCCCCAAATACCGCTATGGTGGGCACCGATGCCCATTCATCTAGGCCCAATCATCATCATCGATATAGGGGTCAGCCGGAATAAAGTCAATACAAATCTGCAGGTTGCCGGTCTTCCATAACTGCTCGGGAGCCAGAAAAGGACAGTGGGCAATGGCCGTAATCCACTTTTCCTGCAATTCAAAATCTGTTCCCACAGGCGCATTTAACGCTTCAGGAAACTCTTCCCGGGTGGAGGTTTTATCAGCTACAAATAATGTAGGGCCACCATCAAACGAGATCAGCTCATCGAGAATAATAGGCTGTTCCATGGAATGTTCTCACAACGACGTATATGCACAAATAACAGGGCACAGCACAATGACTGATTGGCGCGCTCGCTCCCTACCCCACTCTGCGAGCAGAGCCCTACACTCTAAATACCTTCTCCCCAAGAAAGAAGATATTGACTAGCCCCCTTCTCCCCCCAGGAGAAGGGGCTGGGGGATGAGGGCAGCCAGAAAAAGATATGTCAATTTGCTTCCACCACACGTGTGGAAGTGATTAAATCCCCATTCCTAACCTAGAATGACGGACCCCTAAACTTGTTATTTCTTGGTAAGAAAATTAGAGATGAAGCTTCCTAAAGTTGTTGCGGTTTCCTGATATCCAAACCAAAAACAGACTAGGCATAGAGCATCCAGTGAACTCAGCATGCCCAATATTCCAATCCTTTATGCAGATGTCCCGGACGTAAAGGCCTTGAATCTGTTATTTCCGTATATTTGGGCAACTTTCTTCCATAACACTGTTCGATCTAATACAAGAGTTTTCTCAATACGGTTCTACTCCCGGCTATCTAAATGCCACCTCAATTTTGATCCATAATAGTGATGTG
>CALHGI010000231.1 GCA_938029995.1 uncultured cyanobacterium
ATCATTGCCCACCGGCTCAGCACTGTGCGTGAAGCGGACCAGATTGTGGTCCTTGACCAGGGACGCATTAGCGAAATCGGCAATCATGATGAGCTGTTGACCCAGGGTGGTCTTTATCAGCGACTACACCAGCTCCAAGAAACCGGCGAGTTATTGAGCTAAACCGCTGTGATGACTCTAGTAGCTAGGTCTGCCGCCAGTTTTCAGTTTTTAGCTCAGCGACTCGGTCAAATTCTTTTTGGTTGGCTGTCACCATGATGAGATCGTGACGCAAAGCTGTAGCGGCAATGAGAACGTCGTAGGCTCCTATGGGCTGCCCTTGTTTCTTCAGGATTGACCGAACTTGGGCAGCTTGTTCGGATTCTTCTACGCTAAATTCCAAAATTGATACGGAGTCAAGCAAGCTGGTAATGGCTGACTCAATTTTCTTGGCCCGTTGGGGATTGTTGAGTAGGCCGTAACGAAGTTCCATAACGGTGATCACCGAAACGGCTATATCCACCGGGGATATTTGCTTAAGGCACGTTTGGGTACCTGGCTCACCTTTGATGAAGTCGCTGATAACGCAGGTATCGAGCAGGTATTGCATCAGAATAGTTCTAGCTCACTGGGAGGTAAGAGTTCTTCGCGGTAGCTTTCAAAGGCTGGAAAATCAGGCACACCTTGGTAGGACAAAATGGAGTCTGGCCACTGGGGAATAGATGGTTTTTGAATAATTTGTCGTAGCACTTGCAGAATTAGTATGTTCAGCGGAATGTTAGATTGTTCCGCCTGACGGGTTAAGTCTTGTTCCAGGTCTGGGGGGAGGTCGATAATTATTTGCATTGGCTGATTTACAAATATGCAGCAGATATCATAAGTAGCTCATCCTAATTATACTGTGGGTTATTGTGTGGGCTATTGCTGGGGCAGTTTCTTTGTTTGTGAATAGAGGCGATCGCTATTTGGCACCCGCACGCTGATCATCATTGCCCACCGGCTAAGCACTGTGCGCGAGGCGGACCAGATTGTGGTGCTGGACCAGGGCCGCATTAGTGAAGTGGGCAGCCACGATGAGCTATTAACCCAAGGGGGGCTTTACCAGCGGTTGCATCAGCTCCAAGAAACCGGTGAGTTGTTAGGGTAGGTGCAAGGCTTATGCCGTTGCTGATGTAGAGGATGAATCGATCTGTAAACCTGGCTAATAGCCGGATTGAGACTAGTAAAATCAGCCCGAGGATCAGCAACGCCAGGCTTACTTAAGCTTAGGTTCGGTGGATCTCTTTATTGTTGTATTCGACAAGCCACTCTCGACAATAAGCCAGGACAATTTCTTGGATGTTATTACGATCTGCTCCATCCCAATAATATTGAACCTCGCTATTTTGCAAATCATCAAAGGCCCAGTGGAGCAGATAAAAGTCGTATATGTCGTCTAGATAGTCCTCATCAATGCACAACTGACACAAGACAGCAAGTTTGTGCTGCATGCAGGCTGGGTCAGCGAGCATATCTTCAATTAAGTCTCGCGCGTAGGCAGAAATTGCATTTTTCCCAGTCAGAACCTTAATTCCTAACTCTTTCAGAGCCTTAGTTGCATAATCTCGCACCTCAAAGGAATAGAGGGGTGGTGTAAGACCTGCCAAAATCCTCAAACTCGGAGAATCTTCACCATCACACAATGCGTTAAGCGCCCACTGTACACAGTCTTCGGAATTTCCTCGACTGGAGCCACAAAACATAATTACTTTTCCAACAGATGGCTTCATTGTTTAAGCTAACTGGAATCAGAATGGACAGGTTATTGTGACTGAGCCAAGCGCAGGTTTATCATGTGCCATAGTCCACCCTCACCTCGTCAGGGATTTCAGCAGGTTCTAGCACAACATCTTCGTAAAGCTCGGAAAAGGTACCGGTGAAGTCAATACTCTCTAAAGCAAACGTCTCATCGTCGCAGGTGTAAAACTGCAGGACCCATTGTCCTAATTCATTACGACGAAAGATCTCTAACCGCTGACAGTGGGTATTGATCAACACGTATTCCTGCAAGCTATCTAAAGCCCGATAGGCTGCAAACTTATCTCCGCGATCATACGCCTCCGTCGATTTAGACAACACCTCAATAACTAACTTTGGAAACCGCTTGTAAGTATCTGTTTCCTGATCACGGGGATCACAGGTAACCATCACGTCAGGATAAAAGAAGCGATTCCGCGCCTCCACACGGGCCTTCATATCAGAAATATACAAACGGCAACCCGTGCCCCGTACATGCGCCCGAAGTAACGCAAATAGATTACCTGCAATCGTCACATGGCTATCCGTTGCCCCAGCCATGGCATAGGCTTGGCCGTCAATGTATTCATGTTTGACAGGGCTTTTGGCCTCTAGCCCCAGATAATCATCGATACTTAGATACTGCTCGGGTAAAGCAACCATGGTCACGACGGCAAACTTTACACCATTGTAGCCCCAGTCAACTGGGAAAGGAGCTACAGGCAGCCTGGGTTAGGGCCAAGACCTGAGACTCACCCAATCCCATATCGTCTCCGTCTGCCCCTAGCCATAGCAAATATTCAGTATTGCCCGCTGGTCCACGGATGGGTGACCAGGTCAGACCTTTGGCATGCCAGCCCAGCTGTTGCGCAGCAACATACACCTGCCAAATAGCCCCCGCATGGTCTTTGGGATCTCTCACCACCCCCTTCTTGCCAATTTTCTCTCTCCCCACTTCAAACTGGGGTTTCACCAACAACACACATTCTCGCATCCCTATCATCAGATGCCAAAAGGCAGGGAGAACTTTGGTGAGAGAAATAAAGGATACGTCCATCACGCCCAAATCAGGCTTTTGGGCGTTTTCTGCATATAAGTCTTCTGGGGTGAGATGGCGTAGGTTAGTGCGTTCTCTCAGCAGGACTCGTGGGTCTTGACGAATTTTCCAGGCCACCTGGCCATAGCCCACATCGATGCCGTAGACCTGCTTTGCACCATTTTGTAGCAGGCAATCGGTGAAACCTCCGGTGGAGATGCCGCCGTCGATGCAGATACGGCCTTCCACATCCACGCCAAACTCCACCAGGGCCTTAACCAGCTTCTCCCCTCCACGAGACACGTAGGGCGACTTTTGTTTTAGCACTACCACCGCATCGTCCTTGATGGGCGTGCCTGGTTTATCAATGATTGCTTCATTAACCTTCACCTCACCCGCCCGGATGCATCGCTGGGCCTGCTGTCGAGAATCACACAGTCCCTGCTCAACCAAATACATATCCAAGCGTTGTTTGGCCATCGCGGGTGGGGTTTCTACAATTCTACAAATGGTGGGCAGTGCTCACCCTACCATTTTGCAGGGGAATGGCTGCAACATAAGCCGTTGCTGATTTTGGGGATGAACCGATCTGGTGATGATGTAATAAACCGGCATCTATCTAGATGAAATCATCCCGAGAATCAGCAACGCCCAACCTCAAACCCGTTAGGGGGCATGCCATGTCCCTAACGATATGCAATGCCAACTGCCGTACTAGGGATTCACGGGCTTCGTTCATGACAATCAACATGGGATCAATGCCTTTAGCCCGAAACTTCAGTACAACATTATCAATGGCCATAACGCCAGCCATAGATTGTTTGATTGATTAAATTAGCAACCCTAGGAAATACCCTTGCTGTCTTTGTATTCTCTTTTTGTTTACCCCTAGACAGTGCTGCCAATATGCCTTTAGATAGGCATAGGCAAAGAAATGTTAAGTATATTTAC
>CALHGI010000232.1 GCA_938029995.1 uncultured cyanobacterium
GCTTCCGCATCAGCATCAGATTGCTCATCATTCTCTTCAAAGCCATCCTTTTCAGGCTCATGGATCACTTTGACGGCCAATCTGACCAGATTAGGAGTTTTCATGGGCATATGCCCTAAACGCTCTGTACCCGAGGCAGCACTTAAAAGCATTTTTGGTATTTCTGGCACGACATCAGCCTTTTGCAAAATGTCGTTTGCCTTTTCTGAAACGGACTTCAGCACATCCCGAATAGCTTTTTCAATTAAAATTTGCCGCCTCATCACCTGAGCTGGTTGCATGGGGCCAGTGGGCTCATCATCAGCTTCGGACGCATCCACACGCTCCTCACCCATAAGGGTTTGGATTTCAGCTAACAGTTTTTCCTGGGAGTGCTTGGCCATCAACGATTCACCAGGGCTATTGCTAGAGGTCTGCGCGTCAGATTCAAGGGTCGCACTATCCGCAGCACCATTCACAGCCTCGTCCTTTGAAGAAATAGCCTCTGGATCAGACTGAGCCTTGACTGAAGCCGCTTCCAAAAACAATTGCCGGATCACGGCTAACCCATCTTCTTCAGCTGGCTTAAGGCTTAGCTGCTTAGCCGTTGCCCATTGATCATTCAGTTGCGATTGAATCCGATTGCCAAGGTCCCTAAGCTGCCTTTGCAGCTTATCCCGTTGAGACAGACTCAAGTCTAAAAACCGATCTGGATAAATCTGGGTACAAACGTGATAGGACGCCAACACTAGCTGACGCTTGCTGGCCTGGCTTAACACTTTCAAATAATGATCAACTAACGTTTCAAGCCCAGTGGCAATATCAGCAGTTTGGGTTTGAAGTTTGGAAAGCTGCTGTTCAATATGACCACTTGCGTTAACCATGCGCACAAATTTCTTTAACGGAAAATGACATTGAAAATGACGCTCACAACAGCGCTGCCAATTCTAGTATAGGCGTTATACCAAATGACCTGATGGTGTAAGCAACTGCCTCGTTTAGGCGCTTGCATCACCCAGTTTTTTTAGAACGATTGACTCACTTTCAAGTTCTCAATTGGATAAAGGTCGTTGCTGATTGAGGTGATTAACCGCCCTCTATAGATAAGATTAACAACGTGGGCACTGTTAACCCTCGGGATGGTTTCATCTAGGAAATCGTGATTGTCTGCATCATCACTCGATCGGTGCATCCCCTACATCAGCCAATAGCAAAACTTTCAAGACCGATATTATAGCCATCTGCCAAATGCATTCAACAGCAATGGCCATCGCTTAGGTACTATCCAACCTTGCAGAGGTACTAGTGCCATAACTCTACACGCCGAGCTCTATTGTGCAGCATACCCCCATGTCGAGGTTCAGCAACTCTCAAAGCATTAAGGCAGGCACCTTAATGGGCCTGCCTTAATTGCATCAAGCACAAACGCTAAATCATCACTCATTGATGACCACTATTTTTTCTTTTTACCCTTTTTCTTTTTAGATTCTGCGGCAGGCTTTTCCTCTTTCTTCTGAGGTTCCGCTGCGGGCTTTTCCTCTTTCTTTATGCCTGCTTGAGCAGCCACTTCTTCGGCAAAGTTATCTTCCTTTTTCTCAATCCCTTCACCCAGAGTAAAGCGGGAAAACCGACGAACTTGAATATTTTCGCCTAAGGTAGACACTGACTGTTTAATCAGTTCCTCAATAGTGATGTTTTGATCTTTGATAAAGGGCTGATCCATCAGCGATAACTCTTTCAATCGCTTACCGATACGACCATCGACAATTTTCTCACGGATATTTTCCGGCTTTTTAGCTAGATCCTCACGGCCCATCTCAATCTCCCGCTCACGAGCCACTGACTCTGCAGGAATTTCCGTAGTTCTGACCACTTCAACGTTAGGACAAGCCGCAATCTGCATCGCAATGTCCCGAGCGAGGGTCTTGAATTCTTCACGACGAGCAACAAAGTCTGTCTCGCAGTTAATTTCTACCAGCACACCAACACGACCACCCGTGTGAATGTAGCTCTCAACTAAACCTTCAGCGGCCACTCGGCCTTCTTTCTTAGCAGCTGAAGTAATACCTTTCTGTCGAAGCCATTCCGTCGCCTTCTGCAAGTCACCTTCTGTTTCCTGAAGGGCCTTCTTACAATCCATCATGCCTGCGCCAGTAGCATCGCGCAGCTCCTTTACCTGTTTTGCAGAAATGCCTGCCATTATGTCCTCCTACACTAACGTTGTAATTGCCACACAAAAAAAGCTTTTGCCGGCATGCCAAACCCTTCCCAGCAATGTTGCCAGCTGACACCCATCAGGAAACCAGCTGGCAGTCAAATAAATTCCAAGAGCTAATGCTGCGTCTTATTCTCCGTCTGCCGCAGGAGCAGCTTCTGCTTCCGCAGGAACTTCCTCGACAGCGGCGGGAGCTTCCTCGACAGCAGCGGGAGCTTTCTCCTCAACAGCTGCAGGGACTTCTTCAGCAGTGGCTTCTACAGCTGCAGGTACATCCCCGGCAGCAGGAACAGCAGCCTCAGGATAATCATAATCTTCTTCGGCGCTTGGATAGTCGGCATAAATGTCGTCTCCATCACCACTTTCCTGAAGGGATTGGCCGTGGGACCCTTCGTATATGGCATTGGCCAAGCTACCCAAGATCAGCTTAATGGAGCGGATAGCGTCGTCATTACCTGGGATCGGAATATCCACCACATCTGGATCGCAATTAGTATCCAGCAAGGAGACGATGGGAATACCCAGCTTCTGACATTCTTGGACTGCGTTATATTCCCGCTTAATATCCACCATGATGACTACATCAGGCAGACGTCGCATAAGTTTAATGCCGCCCAAATATTTTTGAAGCTTCTCTAGCTCACGGCGTAGGACAGCAGCTTCTTTTTTAGGACGCAGGGCCAAAGCCCCAGTTTCCTGCATGCGCTCTAGCTCTTTGAGCCGCTCCACACGGGTTTTAATAGTGGTCCAGTTGGTGAGCATTCCTCCCAACCAACGCTGATTGATGTAGTAAGAACCGCAGCGGCTAGCCTCTTCCGCGACAATACCGGCAGCTTGGCGCTTAGTACCAACAAACAAAAACTTTTGACCCTTCTCAGCGGAACCACGGACAAAGTTATAGGCATTGTCGAGCAGCTGAGCAGTCTGAACTAGGTCAATAATATGAACACCGTTACGGGCAGTGAAAATATATTGATCCATTTTGGGGTTCCAACGGCGGGTCTGGTGACCAAAGTGAACCCCTGACTCAAGCAATTGAGCCAATGTTACAACAGGCATTTAATTTTCTCCTTCCGGGTTAAACCTCCACCTGGTGTGCATTTCAGCAACAAAGCTATGGCAACTGAAGCCGACTTACGTTACTAAAACACCCGAAATAACCAAGTGTGTGAATTATTCAAAGCTAAACTAGGGTAGCACAAGACGAGGTTCAGCTTCACTGACCTGAACCGTTTGCTATCTGCCCTTAAAAATTTGGGTAGTCTGTTGGTGATAGGTAAGTGTGCCTGTCCTGTGACAGTATTCTGGCCTGTAGTATTGACAGATGCGAAGGCGTCTTTATCTACATATATAGAAAGAATATTTCTAGCCGTTATCCGTCGTTAACTGAAGGCTTTTGGTGCTTTATGACTGATTCACAACGCCCCTCTTCAATGCCGTCTGCTCCGCCGCCACCGCCCCAGCGGACCGCTCCGCCGCCGCCGCCGGGCATGGGTAGGGCAGGGGGCTCAAGGCCTGCGGCTCCGCCACCGATGCCAAAGTCAGCAGCTGGGGTGAGGGTCGGCGGTGGCCTTACTTTAGAGCGCATCGTGCGTGAAGCTTTTGATAAAGGATTTTCCGATGTTCACCTAGGCGTAGCCGAGGTGCCTCGCTTTCGCAACCGAGGGGAAATTGAAACCACAGATTATCCCGTCACCGATGAGGCAACTTTTTATGGCTGGCTAGCTGAAGTGCTGAAGCCAGATCAAATCCAAGCCTTTAAGCAATCGATGGATTTTGACGGGGCGGCACATTTTGACTTTACGCGGGTACGGATAAACATCTTCAACACCCTGCGCGGTCCATCCATGGTCATGCGTTTGATTCCGGTCAAAATCCTGACCATTGACCAACTGAATTTACCTGTGGTTCTGAAAGATATCTGTCACTACCACAAGGGATTGGTGCTCGTGACAGGACCAACCGGGTCCGGTAAGTCGACATCGCTCGCAGCGATGATTGACTATATCAATACAGATATGCCGAAGAATATCATCACCATTGAGGACCCGGTGGAGTTTGTCCACCGTAGCCGTATGTCCTTAATTAAGCAGCGGGAAGTGGGTATTCACACCATGGAGTTCAAAAATGCTCTAAAGGCTTCCCTGCGGGAAGATCCTGATGTGATTTTAATTGGTGAGATTCGCGATCGCGAAACCGTTGACATTGCTTTAAAAGCTGCCCAAACAGGCCACCTTGTATTTGGCACCTTGCATACAAACAGTGCTGTTAAAACGGTTGAGCGTATCTTAGGGATGTATGAGCCGGAACAGCAAAGTGCTGTACGGATCTCCATCGCTGAATCCTTGGTGGCGGTCGTAGCCCAGGGCTTATGCCGAACAACCGATGGGAAACGGGCGGCATTCCATGAAATCCTAATCAATACGGATGCGATTAAGGATTACATTCAGCGGGGACAGCTAGATGAAGTAGAAGCTTTACTGCCAAAATGCTCCTTTGATGGCATGTCCACTATGAATCAGTCCCTGTATGCGCTGTACGAGTCTGGACGCATTACTGAAGAAACGGCCTTAGAAATGTCTCCACGGCAAAATGAAATGGCCCAAATGCTACGTGGACGCATTTAGACCCATGGGCATTTAGCTGGATGCCCCATTGAATATCTTTAGGTCCAGTCGTGTTCGCCACGACTGGACTTTTTTTTGTAGTGCCTGAGGAAGCCAGGGGTCATAGTGCTTATAGAGAGGAAGCCTGGGGATGAGCTGATAGTTATGGCGCTCTAATAAACTCGTCAATGCGGCTAAGGTTTGATGGGGATAGGTGGGGTTCACTTCGTCTACGGGCCCAATGCCACCTAAATCCGTCGCTCCGGCCTCTAAGCAGGCTATGAGCATGGCAGAATTCCGGACTAGATTAGGCGGGATTTGGATGGAGATAGTTGGCGGCAAGATGTGTCGAGCCAATGTGACGGCTTGGAGCAGTGTGCTGTCGTCACAGGAGGGAGCAAGCTGCTGCTGACGTTTTCCCGGTTGGTGAGGTTGGAGAATGACTTCTTGAATGTGGCCATACTGCTGATGGAGAGTTGCGATCACAACCAACGTCTCTTCCCAGTCAGCCACCGTCTCTCCAATGCCCAAAAGAAGACCCGTTGTAAACGGAATCCGTAACTGCCCCGCCCAATGTAACTGTTGCAGTCTAACCCTAGGCTGCTTACTGGGCGCATGACGATGGACCCCCTGCACCAAAGTAGGCGTCAACTGCTCCAACATCAGTCCCATGGACACATTCACTTGTTTGAGCTGGGCCATTTCCTCAAAGCTCAACGGACCAGCATTGGTATGGGGCAAGAAACCAGCTGCCAATGCTAGCTGGCCCAGCTCATAGATGCGGGTAATCCAAGCAGAACGTCGCTGACTATTGGGATGCACCTCACCACTGAGAATCAAAATTTCAATCGCGTCAAGGACATCCAGCTTGCCCTGGGCCTCATCCAGGCTCAGCCAGACATCACCCCCAGGCTGAACCCGAAAGTTGCAGTAACTGCAGTGGTTAAAACACTCGTACGTCGGCACCAAGGTATAGGCAGGACTATAGGTAATGCGAGTCCTCAATCCAGTTATCCTTTTTCTGAAAGTTACATAACAATGAGTATTGACTCAAATATGAGAGCCCATCATCACACACTTCTAGCTATCCAATAGACCTTTCAACCGCACAACTTCCAGTAGCCAACCTGGGGACAAGACCTTTGACTGATAGGACGTTAGCCCATACATACCGATCCATACACCTCTGCTTTTCAAGCCCATACATGAGCAATCGAAAATTATTTTTAGACCAGAAAGTTTACAAAAGTAGTTATTTGTTCTAAGATGTAGATATAGGCAGGTTTGTCGCCTGTCTAATACGTACCTCGACAATCATAATAGGATTCATAAATCATGACGACTACTCTACAGCAGCGCGAAAGCGCTAACCTGTGGGATCAGTTCTGCGCATGGATTACTAG
>CALHGI010000233.1 GCA_938029995.1 uncultured cyanobacterium
CACACAGGCAACAATGACCCGCTCGCCAGGAATTGAGAAATCAAACAGCTTCTGATAGGACGAAACATAATCCACCCCGGCATTGGTACGAGAATCAGCAGCCAAGATCAGCCCTTCGTTCACTGATATTCCCAAACAATAGGTCACTACCTCAGACTCCTCATTTTTCATCTAGCAGGCTCTTTAACCAGTCATTGCTCAATAGCAACAACCCAAGGACCGATCTTGAAGCAGATAGCATTAGTAAAAATGACTACATTTTTTCAAGATCCCATGACCATAGTAAGAGCTGCTTGCCCTCCTGGGATCGACCTTAATGTGCCCAAGGATCAGATAGCTAGCGGATGGATTGCTGATGGATCAGCTGCTGCACCTGACCAATGGTTTGATTAAACTCCGGCCCTTTGCGCTGGGGCATCGCTTCGAAGGCCCGCTGCTCATCTTCCATCATCAGCACGTCCTGCTCGACTAGGCCCGCCAACAAACCACGGGCTGCATTAAACAACCGGTTTTTAACAAAGCGACGGAACCGAAGGGGCAGTTTATGCAGCCGATGAAAAGCCCCGAGGGACACAAAATGAACCAAATAGGCCTTGGTCTGGGTTTCGCTTACCGGGCACAGCAAACAGTAAATCTTAAAATCACTCCCCAACACAGAGCGCCAGTGGGGATAGACATAGCTAACATCCAAGTTGGTAGGCCGCAGCTGTCGCATGGCGGGGATAAACAACTGCCCAACGGAATAAATCTTGTCGATTTTGTAATAGCTCTCGGCATCGTAGTAGGCATCGACTCGGGTGGGGCTAGTCTCAATATCTCGCAACACTGGATTTGCCCATGCCTGCAGGTCATCGTGCAGCCGACCATGGTACATATCCATCAAATTCTCAATTAAAAATGAAAAATGGGCCCGGGTGTCGATGGTGGTGTAAGAGGCGATGTAATTTAGCTGGTCCCATTCGGGCAGCCCTAGCAGGGGCACTTGGTCCGCCAGGTCTGCCTCACCAGGAAACAGCCAAATAAAGCCATCCTGCTCCTTTACTGGGTACGTGCGTAGCCGACAGTTGGGCAGTCTTTGGTTTTTGCTGAGGTAGGGCACATCGACACAGTGCCCTGCACCATTAAACTGCCAGCCATGGTAAACGCATTCCAGCTGATTGCCCTGCACCTGGCCATGGCTGAGGCGAACCTGGCGATGGGGACAGCGATCCTCTAGGGCATGGACAGTGTGGTGATCGTCTCGGTACAGCACAATCTGTTGGTGCCATAGCACCACCCCCAAAGGCTGGCTTTTTAGTTCACTGCTTTGGGCAACGACATACCAGTGGTTGGGGTTAATGGGGGCACCCCGAAGGGCTTCAAGGGAGGCTACAGATTTTCGTGGAGGGGATGACGAAACAGTCTGAACCGCTGGCATATCCATGGGGTTGTCAATGAGGTGTTCTGAGCTACTTTCAGACTTCCTAATAGAATCGGGAATACTTAGTTTATATAACCTTATCTGATTTGGGCTAACCCAATCTGCCATAAGTTTGTGTTTACCACCATCATCTATGCATAAAATCAATAGATGTTATGAATCTAACCTCAGAAACGACTTATCCATCGGAACATGCGCCACTGGTCTTAATTGTGGATGACGATGCTGTTTCAAATTTAATGCTTACCCAAGTGTTGCAGCAGGATGGTTATCGGGTTCTTTCGGTTGATAACGGGCAAGCGGCTTTAACCGCTTGTAAACAGGAGCTGCCTGACATCATTTTGATGGATGCCATCATGCCCATCATGAATGGATTTGAATGTTGCCAAGAACTACGGTCAGCTTACGGCATCACCTGTCCGCCAATTCTGATGATCACGGGGCTCAACGACAGCGAATCCGTGGAATTTGCCTATGATGTCGGTGCCGTGGACTACGTGCCGAAACCGTTTCAGTGGGCTGTGCTGCGAGGACGTGTCCGTTGGACCATCAATGCCCACATCGACCATCAGAAACTGCAACAGACCCTCGCCCAAGAACGCTTGTTACGTCAAGAACTTAGGCTACTGAATCAGCAACTCCATCGCCTTGCCGCCATTGATGGCCTGACCGGTATTGCCAATCGTCGTGTCTTTAATGAGACCCTTGGAAATGAATGGAAGCGTCTACGCCGTGAAGAAGCTTTTTTAGGGTTAGTCATGATCGATATTGACTACTTTAAGGCCTATAACGATCACTATGGACATCTTGAGGGTGATAAGTGTCTATGCCAGGTTGCTCAAATCATTCAAACCTGCGTTCGTCGTCCTGCCGATGTGGTAGCTCGCTATGGTGGCGAGGAATTTGCCTTAATCTTGCCCCATACAGATTTTGAGGGGGTTATTCACGTGGGTAAAATGGTGCGGCAACAGCTTCAGGAACTCGCGATTCCCCATGCGGCTTCTGAAATTAAACCTTGGGTCACGGCAAGTATTGGGGTGGTCGCAACCATTCCTAGCCCCCCAAACACCTCCAAATCTTTGATTAACTGGGCTGACAAAGCCCTATATGAGGCTAAAAATAATGGCCGGAACCAGGTCGTTGCTCACACCATTGACGGTTTCAAGTTGATGGATTCCTTAGAAGATGCAACAACATCCGTCGCCAGCTAAACCGCAGAGGCAATGGCAAGAATACCCATCGTTCACTCCACAATTTGCCGTTGCTGATTTAGGGGATGAACCGATCGATCAGACGCACTCTAGAACGGCATGGTTCAGTCGAAATCATACCGAGGATCAGCAACGCCCAATTTTAAACCGTTAATGCCATTGGCAATGGGTCAATACATCAGGCCATGGGCGCGTTGGGTGAGTGGTTGTATCCCAGGGATTACAGGCGCCAATCCATGGTCCTAATTAACCGGGTATGGGCAACCTGGCCCATGCAACCTGACGGATAAAATAGAATGGTTACGACTCTACTGGGGTGCAACTCGATGCTCAAATCAGCCCTACTGCTAAGTGTCTTAACCCTCATTAGCTGTCAGTCATCGGTCTTAACGCCACAGTCAACTGGGGTTTCCCAATCTGAAGTACCTCAGTCTGGTTCTCTTGAGTCTGATGTAGCCGTCGCCAGTGCTGAGATCACTGTCCCCCCTCTTTGGCGCAGTGACTT
>CALHGI010000234.1 GCA_938029995.1 uncultured cyanobacterium
CGTATCTTCTGAAACAGTCGCATCTGCTGAAATGTCTGGGTCTGAGATTGCTGTTGACACGGCCCAGTTGCCCCTGGAACCGCCTTTGCAGAACCTGGATGCTCCTACTCAAGAGGAGGTTGATGAATTGCTCCGGGAACTTAATCAACCTGGGGCAACAGCCTCTAGGGCTTATCAAAGTTCTCCTGCCATTACCATTTCTAATCCCTCGGGGTTTGGTGTGGATAACCTTACGGCGTTTGTTGGCGTTGGCTATCAAGAAAGAACTCGTTTTACTAATGATGATGATGGCGGCTTGGTGTTGGGTGTTGGTTTGGGTGATGCCCGTGAAAATGTAGGGGTTCAGCTGTCTTATACGTTAGCTAGTTTTGGTGGGAGTCGAGACTTTGGTACGGGTGGGTTTAATGCCAAAATTCATAGGCGGTTAGCGGATGACTGGTCAGTGGCCCTTGGTTGGGAAGGGTTTGCAACTACTGGATCTGTCGATTTTGAAGATTCAATTTATGGGTCTGTTTCTCATTTGATTCGTACTCGAGACAGTATTACTGACCCGTTTAGCCGGGTTGCCCTAACGGTGGGAGCAGGAAATGGTCGTTTCCGCACAGAAGAGGATGTTTTTGACGATCGATCTAATGTCAATGTTTTCGGCAGTGTGGCTGTGCGTGTAGCAGAACCCGTCAGCGCTATTGTGGAATGGACTGGTCAAGATTTGGCGGCCGCAGTTTCCATTACTCCTTTCAGGGATTTACCGTTTGTTCTACTGCCCGCTATTCGAGATATTACTGGAGCGGGGGATGGGTCCCGGTTTGTGCTAGGGGCGGGGGTTTCATTTCAACTTTAGTCAGGTTTTTTCTCAAGAGGTTTATCATCATGAGATTGTTGTTGTTAAGAGCAATGGGGTGCTTGAGGCTTCAGATATTGGTTAGTCTGGGGGCGATCGCACTACCCTTCCTTGCCTCTCCTGTGGCCCTTGCTCAAAATCAGTCGGATGTGACGGGGCCTAATCTATCGGATGTGACGGGCCCCAACCTATCGGATAATACGGGAGTCTTAGGCGGCTCCTTGATCGGTGTGACTGCCGCCGTCGCGTTGTCTAATTTTTTCGATGAATTTGGCAACGAATTAGATGTTGACTCTAGGGATAGTTTGGCGGAGCAATTGAGACAGGCTCAACAATCTTGTTCAGAAGGTTCTCCGGGTATTCGTCGATTTGCCCGTGAGCCTGCTTCTGATGCTGGATTGTCTCCATCTCCAGCTTGTGCTGAATTGAACCGTCTGATTCAATCGGCTCGACGAGGGACGGCATTGGCTCAGCCAGACTATAGTGCGCCCATTAGCCAGCCTGATGAAGAGAACAGACGTATCTGGTAGCTCATCAGCTGGTGGCTGTGCCAACTGGGCAACGGGACCAATGACTTAGGTAGAGTAAATCAAACTTGTAGATTAGTACTGACAAGCAATGAGTAAATTTTTTGACTTTTTGCCCCATTGTTTATATGAAACGGCCTTAGGCTTGGTTGCTGTTTCGTGGGTAGGAATGCCTGCCCAGGCCCAAGAGCTATTTGGGAATGACGGTATTCGGCTGGATGTGGATACTGTGGTTGAGTTTGAGTTTTTGGAATCCAATGGCAGTTATCAATCTGTTTTTGGCATTGTTAATTTACAAACTGGAGAGCAGTTTCCCCTATATGGGGAAGTCAAGCCCTCAAACACATTACAGCCGATCGAAGTCCCCTCTGATTATCAAGATGACCTAGGCTCACAAAACCGGGACGATTTCCACGGTACCCCTGGCACGGTTGTTCCTTTGCCCCTAGGAGAATTTAAATTTGCAGCTGATACTGACTATAGCTTTTATCTAGAGTCTTATTTTAATGGCCAACCGGCGGGCACTCTCTACTCCACCAGTAGCCTAAATTCAGGCGATCGTCCCTATGCGCGGTTTGATGGCCCCCTGGAAGATATTATCAATGGTGGCTTGTTACTGCGTTGGGAAGATTCTGGCTCCCTTCTAGTGGGGGATATCAATACTGACTTTGATTACGATGATTTTATCGTTCGCGTTGGTGGTCATGTCCGTTGGGATGAGCCTTGTGGCTGTGGTCAGAATTGATGTTCTCTCCTGAGAGCGTTGATGGAGCATCGCAAAATCTTACATGTGGATATGGATGCGTTTTATGCCTCCATTGAGCAGCGAGATCATGTTGAATATCGAGGGAAGCCCGTCGTGGTGGGTGGTCGTCCGGACCAGCGGGGGGCGGTGGCGGCGGCTAGCTATGAGGCTAGGCGCTATGGCATTCATTCGGCAATGCCGTCGCGGGTGGCGGTGCAGCGATGTCCCCAGGTGATTTTTGTTCGGCCTCGGTTTGAGGTGTATCGGCAGGTGTCGCAGCAGATTCGGGCTATTTTTCGGGACTATACGGAGCTAGTGGAGCCCCTGTCTTTGGATGAGGCTTATTTGGATGTGACGGGATGTGAATCTGCGATCGCAACCGCTAAGGCCATTAAACAGCGCATTACTACGACCACCCAACTGACGGCTTCAGCGGGGGTATCCATTAACAAGTTTCTGGCCAAAATGGCGTCGGAGGTGAATAAGCCCGATGGCCTTTATGTTATTTTCCCAGAGGATGCCATGGCCTTTATCGCGGCTCTTCCCATC
>CALHGI010000235.1 GCA_938029995.1 uncultured cyanobacterium
GGCCTAGGCGTCGATCCGCTATGTAGCGATGTTGGTTTAGAAGATCCGTCTACGGTGGGCCATAGTCTGATGGAGACCGTCACGGCCCATGCCACAGGTTCCGCTGAGGTGCTATCTGCCGTATAGGCCAGACTCACCCAACCGCCAGGGGCATTGTAGGCAATGCCCCTATTTTGCATACAATGCCTCGTACCTCAGTTCACTATTTTCAACGCTTTGAGATTGCTATGGCCCACGAATCCTTTGATATTGTTATTCCTCTTTTTCGGACTCGTTGGAATACCCGCGCCGTCCTGGAAGGCTTGACTAGCCACTACCAGCCACGGGCAATTCACATCATTACCCTGCCCGAAGAAGTAGAGACCCTACAAATCAAGTCCCAAGACTGGCAAACGGCTCCTCTTCATATCCATAACGAAGAAATCTTTTTCCAATCCATTGGTCTTACCAAAACATCCATCTGTGCCGAACTTCATCTAGGCAAGTCTCTTTATAACCCTGGCTGGTTTTATCAGCAGCTACTCAAGCTGGGTGCCTTTGAAGGTATTCCTGACCTGAGCCCATGGTATTTAGTCTGGGATAGCGATCTCCTCCCCGCTGCCACATGGCCCGCTTTGCGTGGAGAAGATACATCATTAGAGCATGTGTTTGCCCTGCTACAGCATAATCAATATGGCAATCCAACCATTGTGGGCAAATGGGACACTTGGATCCAAACGGTACTAGACGTCACACCGCTGACGGATGAGATTGGCACATTTGTTCCCCACCACATGTGGTTCAAACAAGACCATCTCAAGTCCTTTGCCCAGCGAGTCGGCCAATATTATCAATCCACCGATCATTGGCTCTTACTAATGATGCGTTCGGCCAATGACTTTGGCACCTTTAGTGAATACTGGGCCTACGTTTCCTGGGTGGCTAGCCAAGCACCGACGGACATTGCCTTTTATCCCTATGCCACCTACGGTGAAACCACCGAACGCTTTTTCGACGACGGCACAGGACTGTTTTCAACCGCCCTGCGAAAATCTCTTTCCGTTAAGACGACGGGCGCTGATGATGGATTCTCCCCTTCCTACGCAGAGGTCAGTGCATTTATCCAGACTGAGTATGGAGTGGATGCACTGCCCTCATCCTTAGCCTTTGAAAGCAGTCCCCGCCATTTGAAAAAGAATAGCGACAATATGCACATTGAAGAAAAGAGATCGCGCTGGAATCCACGCATGGCAGAAGCGCCAGCCGTTGTTTAACCCATAAAAAGCTAGGGAGTGAAGATATGAATGGGGAGCTTCACCCTCTAGCCAATTCTGCCGCCGCCTGTTTTACACCGTCCAACAAATCCAACGAGAGATTCAGGCTATTAAGGTCCACATCCCCTGCCTTGGCTTTCGCTTGGGGGCCATGGTAGTCGCTACCTCCGGTCATCAGTAGGTCATATTTTTCACAGAGTTCTGCGAGCACCCGTTCTTCACTCAGGCTGTGCTGCGGGTGATACACCTCCACCCCCATCAGGCCGTCCTTAACGAGTTCAGGCAGCACCTCTTCCACAATGCCACCGCGAAAGAGATAGGGATGGGCCCATACGGGAACTGCTCCACAGCTTTTGAGTAGGTCTATGCCCTCCTGGGCTGTAAATTTTTCATAGGGTACATAGGCCGGGCCATGGTCCCCAAGAAACCGCTGAAATGCATCTTTCACAGAAGTAACATGGCCAGCCGCGTGTAATGCCTTGGCCACATGGGGACGACCGGGGGCCATATTGCCGGGCATCGCTGGTAGCTCAACGGGATAGCCCAGCTCAGCCAGCCTTTCTACCATTTTCTGTGCCCGGCGATGACGCCCTGCAATCCTTTCCTGGAGGGGCTCTTGCAGTTTCTCTGGATCGGGGTAGAACCCCAGAATATGCATGGATCGCTCATTGTAGGTGGTGCTCAGCTCAATGCCAGGGACAATCTCTAGCCCATGGGGTTGGGCCGCATGGCGCGCTTCCTCCCAGCCGGAAATGGTGTCATGATCGGTAATGGCGAGGGCCTTAACCCCTTTGGCCACAGCGCGATCAACCAGCTGCTGCGGTGTTAGGGAACCGTCGGAAAAGGTGGTGTGGCAGTGGAGTTCGAGCATGGGAAGAAAGGGATAAAGGAGCTTGTAGGGGCTGGTTTGGTACCTGCCCTGGCAAAACCGCGTCGCCTACTTTCCATTATGGGCGGCTCAAGCCCATGATCACCCAACCCAGAAAAATAAGGATTTATTGATACAACTCGGTATTTACTGAATAGTCTGTGTAGCATATCCATAGATCATTGCAATGGCCTGCCCATGGATGTGCGAACAGTATTGATTTTGGCGGTAAATCCGCAGGACACTAAGGACCTCCGGCTGGATGAGGAAATTCGTCAAATCAAAGAAGCGCTGAAGCTGTCGGAGGGCCGGGCCGCTTTTGAGGTAATTATTGAACCCGCCGTGCGTACGGGGGATCTGCATCGTCATTTGCTGCAGCATAAGCCCCAGATTGTGCATTTTTCTGGCCATGGGGATGGGGAACGGGGCCTGGCTTTTGAGGATAAAAACGGCATTGCCAAGTTGATTAGTACCGCCACGCTGACTCGACTGTTTCGCCTCTGTGGCGGCGTGGAATGTGTGCTGCTGAATGCCTGCCATTCCGTGGCCCAGGCCAATGCGATTTTGGACCATGTGGATCATGTGATTGGCATGACCGATGCCATTGGCGATCGGGCAGCAATTAAATTTGCCGAAGGGTTTTATGACGGGTTGGGCTATGGCCGCAGCTATGCCGATGCGTTTGAGTTTGGGTTAGTGGGCATTGGGGCGGAGGGGATACCGGAAGAGGAGACACCGGTTTTACGGGTAAAAGGGGCAGGGGCAGGGGAAACGGAAAACGGGAAAACCCCGGAGGGTGGGCACAGCCCACCCTTGGCGAAACCCAAACCCTCCACCGACATTGCCCAAAAACGAATATTTGTCAGCTATAAGCGTAATGTTGACCCCGATGAATCGATTGCATTACAGCTGCACGAAGCGCTGAAGCAAAGTAGCTCGGTGTTTATTGATCAGCAGATGCTGGTGGGGACACGCTGGGTAGAGCAGATAGAAACCGAAATTCGACAAGCGGATATCCTGATCGTTTTGCTATCGGCCCAGTCGATCAATAGCGAAATGGTGCTGCAGGAAATCGAGCTGGCCCACAAAATTGCCGAAGACAATGGGGGTAAGCCGAGGATTTTACCCGTTCGGCTAGCCTACCGGGAGCCATTTCAGCATCCGTTGGCGGTGTATTTGAACCCCATTAACTGGGCGCTATGGGATAGCGAGGCGGATACGCCAGGGCTGGTGGCAGAGCTGCAGCAGGCCATTGCCGGTGGGGCGCTGTCCATTGACGAGCGGCGTAAGGCAGAGGTGGTCAAAGCTGCCCCC
>CALHGI010000236.1 GCA_938029995.1 uncultured cyanobacterium
GCTAATAGACGGATTGAGACTAGTAAAATTATCCCGAGGATCAGCAACGCCTAATTTTTTATGGCTCGAGTCAAAATTGGAACCTTAGTGGTCTTGGGACTATTGTTCTGTCTCAGTGTGGTGCTATATGTGCAGGTAACGACGGTGCCCCTAGTGTCCCCAACTTCAACTTCCATGTCCCCCCCAGCCACCCTCCTCACCGATCCATTTTTGCAAGCACCCACCGAGTCATCGGTTCGGGTGGTGTGGTTTACCGAGTTTGAAGGCAGCAATCACCAGGTGATTTACGGTCCAACCCAGGAGACGGTGGAGGCCACCACCACCCAGCTTAGCCGGACCCGTGAAGATGCCCAGTCCCACAGCCACACCCCCTACGACCAGGTAACCCAGCGCCCTATTTGGCGACATGAGGCCCAAATTAAGGGGCTCCGCGCCGGTTTGCAAATGCCCTATGTTGTGGTCAGCACGCCCCCCCAAGGTCCCCCCATTCGCAGCGATCAGTTTACCCTGGGGCCCACTCCTCCACCGGGCCAACCGCTCCAGATCCTCCTCACATCAGACCATCAGCTCATGCCCATGACCGCGGCTAATCTGCAAAAGGTGCAGGAAACCATGGGCCAGGTTGACGGCGTATTTCTGGCGGGGGACCTGGTTAATGTTCCAGACCGGGCCTCGGAATGGTTTGATGACGCTCGCGGGGGGGCGTTTTTTCCCTGTTTGCAAGGTCGGGGCAGCTATACCTTGGAAAAAAACGGCACCCGCACCCTGTACAAGGGCGGTCGGCTGATTCAGTCTGCTCCCCTATTTACCGCCGTGGGTAACCATGAGGTCATGGGTCGCCATAGCACCACCGCCGGGTTAAAGGAGCAGTTTAATGATCCTGTCCCCTGGGCTGCGGCTAAAACCCTATATGACCAGCATCAAGCGATCTTTAACCCTAGCCAGGCCCCTGAAGTAGAGCGCCGCTGGCTCAAAAATCAATCCTTTAACCTCGATACCTACAACGAGATTTTTTCCCTGCCCCAGACTCCTCGGGACAATGGGGACATCCAGGGCGACCATACCCAGCGCTACTATGCCACCACCTTTGGTGATGTGCGGTTGGTGTCCCTCTATGTGACCCAAATTTGGCGCATGTACACCGTGGATGGGGAAACTAGGGGGCGCTACCAAGAACGGGGGGCGGATTTGGACAATCCTAAAAACTGGGGCCACGGTAATTTTATTTTTGAAAGTATTGAACCGGGCAGTCCTCAGTATGAGTGGCTGAAAACCGAGCTGGCCAGTGATGAATTTCAACGGGCTAAGTACAAAATTGTCATGCTGCACCACCCACCCCACACCCTGGGGGGCAATGGGGTGCCTGCCTTCACCACCCCCGTACCCCAATATGATCAAGATGATGATGGCAACCTGATCGACATTCGCTATGAATATCCCCAGGCAGAGGACCACATCATCAAACATTTAGTGCCCCTGCTGGAGAAGGCGGGCACCCAGCTGGTGTTTTATGGCCATTCCCATATTTGGAATCGGTTTGAGAGTGACAGCGGCCTCCAGTTTTTAGAGTCGTCTAATGTGGGCAACAGCTATGGTGCCTACACCGCCGATAATCCTAGGCCCGTCCCCCCGGATGATCGATATAAAGAAACCTACGCCGCCATCGGTGACCCCAACGGACTAACCCCGGTTATGCCCACCCTCAAGCCCCTGATGGATGCTGCCCAACAGCCCATGCCCTACATTGCCAGTAACGACATTACGGCCTTTAGCATTTTGGATACGGGGGCGGGCACGGTGAGCAGCTATTACTTTGATACGCGCGCCCCTGGGTCCCAGGCGGTGAAATTTGATGTGTTTACCCTAGGACAGCCATGACACTACCGTTTGATCGAGCAGCGACCCAGGGGCGGATAGATAATTTTTGGAAACTGTCCGCTAGTTTTGGCATGGAGCGTAATGCTTACCATAACTATCTCAATGAACTGGTGAGCGATCGCTATGCCCTGATTCGAGGGTTGCAAATTCTGCGGGACGAGCTGCAGTTGGCGGCGGATAGCCAGTCGGACATTAATGCCTGTGGGGCGGATATGTCTTTGCCCAGCGTAGTTACGACCCTGGCCTATACCAATTGTGGCGATCGCATCCACCAAGGGGAGGCCACTAAACGCTATCGGGATGTGGTGGCTTCCCGATTTGCCACCCTATCGGAAATTGGTGAACTGAAGCTAGAGGCGTTTTTCCCGGCCGGTGGGGGCACGGACAACGGGGCCACATTGGCCCATGTCACCGTGGCCCATGAGCTAGACGAACATCTTAAGCAGCGGGTGTATGCGGGTAATCCCCAGTCCATTTCCCTGGTGGCCATCGATCTAAAAACCCATGTGGGCCGGTTTCGGGATGGGGACAAACAGGTGTATGGCAAAACAAGGGAATCTCCCTGGCGTGAGCCGCGCGATGCCTGCGGTGCCATTGTGGGGGCTTTGAATGACTACAATCAGCATAATCTCATCCACCGTCGCATCCGCGACGATCTACGAGAACGCAATTTTCAGTATCTCGCCAACAATAAAATTTTTACCGATGATGGGGTGGATATCACCATGGCCATTGCCTCTGCCATTGTGGCCGTTCGGGGCATTCGCAACACGGCCATGGCGTTGACCCAGGAGATGGATGAGCGGGGGGTGGCCCACTTGACGGCCAGTGTGACGGTAAATCGGCCTTCGCGGGATGACTTGGTGATTTACCTGGCGCGGGCGACGGTGTTTAACGGCATGGTGCGGATTCAGGGGTTGGGGACGGAGGCGGAAAAGTACGGCGGCAGGCTGGTGGAATATGCCAAGGAGCGGCGGCTACAGCTGTGGTACGGGGATTGGGATAGTGAGAATTTGCCGGTGGAGGAGATTCCCTATGTGGTGAGGGATTCGGGCCTGTAGGGCAGGCCTGTAGGGTGAGGGGCCTGGATTGCCCCAGGGAGACGGCTATGTAAAGGCCTTTATGGGAAGTTTAGGTTGTGATCGCAACCTAAACTTGTCCCTAACCCCCTATTCTCCGTAAAAATTCCCCCGTAGGAAGTAACTGGCATAACATATTTTTCTGTAATAACAATTTAATCACTGGCTTGTGAACCCGTTGTCCCAAAGGCCTTTTCGTCTGTTCTTTTATTCCAAAAAATCCGTTAAATAACCAAAGCTGCGTAGTATAGATGTGTCATTTAGACTGTTGTTGGCACCCAGTTTTCTGAGTATAAAAACAATTCTGATTTAGTCCGGTTTTTAT
>CALHGI010000237.1 GCA_938029995.1 uncultured cyanobacterium
GATGGTGTCAATGTCTCCGCCACATCCAGCAGCACCGTCTGGGTAAACTGGTCCGGTTCGGACGGTTGCTGTTCGAAAAATGCTTGCTGAATCGGGGTGAGGGGCACGGTGCCAGTTAAATCCTCTGGGGCCAGCGCCCCGTCAGCTGCCACCACCGCTTCCACCACCGCTGATAGCTGGGCTAGGGTGGGGTGCTGAAAAATCTGATTGGGGGACAGATTAAAGTCCGTCTCCGCCATGCGGGCCGCAATTTGGATGGCCATAATCGAATCGCCGCCCAACTGGTAAAAGCTGTCGTGGATGCCGATACGGTCCACCTTAAGCACCTGCTGCCACAGTTTAGCCAGGGTTTTCTCAACGGCGGTTTGGGGAGCCACATAGGCCGACTGCATCTGGGGGCGACTGGCCTTGGGATCGGGCAGGGCTGCAAAATCCACTTTGCCATTGGCCGTCAGTGGCATCTGCTCCAGCGGTATGAGATAGGCGGGTACCCAATTACCCGGCAACCGCCGAGCTAGAAATGCCCTCAGATCCTCCGCTAAGATTTCTCCCCCCTGCCCTACATAATAGGCCGCTAGTTGGGCTTTATTAATCTGCTGATCTTCGTAGCCGATCTCCTGTAAAATTCTCTCCACCTCAGCCACGTCGATCTCATCATTGAGTTCATCCATGGCGGCAGCTGCGGTCTTGTGCCCCATGCGCACATCCCAACTGTAGGGCAGGGCATAGTTGTGATATCCGCGCTTTTTTGTGTGCAGATGAATGCCCACATTGTTAATTAAACAGTTGGTGGAGCGTCCCGTATCTGACGGACGAACCCAGGGCACCTGCTCTTGCAAAAAGGTTAGCATTTCCGCCAGTTCTACATCGCAATAGCGATAGAAGTCGAGAATCTCCACCTGTTCAAAAATGTCGTCGGTTTTAAATAGGTCCACATCCATCAACCGCGACACCGCATCGTCCGCCCGATGATAAGCCTTACGAGCTTCTAGAATGGTTTGATCAATCTGGTCCACATCAAAGTGCTCCTGACCAAACAGTTCGGTAAACCATTCTTCTGTCAGTCGGGTTTCAAAGAACTGTCCCCGTGAGAGACCGGTCACAATGCAGGGAATACCCAGATGATGGGCCAGCTGCATACTTAAGGTATAGATCGTCTTAAAACAGCCGTTGCACACATTACAGTGGCGGTTCAAACTGTCGACAAAAATGTCATTCATGGCCGGGGTGCTACCAAACTGATGATCTACCCCTAGGGTGCTGACCACTCGGCGAATGTTGTCCTTGGCTGTTTCAGAAATGTACCCATTGTCTAGGGTAAAGGCGAATACCTTGAAGCCCATGGTCACCAGCTGTGCCAGGGCATAGGTGCTGTCTTTACCGCCGCTGAGCAGCATCATGCAGTCGTACTCACCCTGTTTCCGCTGGCGGGCCGCGTCTAGGCGAGACTTAAATTCATCAATGGATTTAAAGTATTGCTCGGTGCGATCGCGATAGGTTTCATAGGTCTGGCAAATATCGCACAGGCCCCCCTGGTCAAAGGTAATGCCAGGATAGTTGGAGGCTATGCCACAGGCCCTACAGTGGGTGACCGGTCCAGACTGGCTAGGAACGGCTGGCTGTATCAGACTGACGGCACTAGCGGTCACTTTAGGATGGGCCACCAGCGCTGCTTCAATTTCCCCCAGCTCAATGCGAGTGCCATGGATTTTTACCTGGCGGTCTCCTCGCCCCAGATAGGTCAGCTGACCATTCTCCTGCCAGCGACCCAAGTCCCCTGTGCGATAAAGTCTCTGGCCACCACGGTGGACAAACCTTTCCGCCGTTAGTTCTGGCCGATGGACATAGCCCCGCGCCAGCCCTGGCCCCCCGATAAAAATCTCACCCACCGCCCCCTGGGGGACAAGGTTTAGATGGTCGTCCAGGAGATAAATCTCAGCCCCTGCCGCCGGTTTACCGATGGAGACAGAGGTGGGGGCATGGGGCTGCGCCTCAAATCGGTGAATCATACAACCCACCGTGGCTTCCGTCGGACCGTACTCGTTATAAATTTCAATCGGATGGTCGCTGGCCACGGCCCCCGCCAAGGACGTTTTCAAATCTTCCCCACCCAAAATCAGCGTCTTTACCCGAGAGCCCAGGGCTCTGCCCTGTAACAGGGCCAGGTGGGAGGGGGTGAGCTTAATTACATCGACGACATTCTCTGCAAAAACGCGCTGCAGCGAGAGATCAATCGCACCGTCTCCTTCGGAATAAACCACCACCTGCCCCCCCGACAACAGGGGCACATAGATGGAGGTGACCGTCAGATCAAAGGTAAAGGGTGAGAACAGAGGAAATGCTAGGGGCCTGCCTCGCCCATAGTGCTGAATGGCCCATTGGACGTAGTTTGACAAACCACGATGCTCCACCGCCACCCCCTTGGGCTGCCCAGTGGACCCGGATGTGTAGAGCAGGTAGGCCAGCTGGTTAAGGGTGGGTGGATTGTCTGGATTGTGATCCGGCTGTGGGGTCAAATCTAACCCATCCAGCAGAATATTTTTTGTGGCGCTGTTCAAACAGTTAGAAACCCCTGAATGGGTCAATTTCCAACGGGTTTGGGTATCTCTCAGAATATGGGTAATGCGCTCTGTCGGATGGCTAGGATCTATAGGGACATAGGCTCCCCCTGCCTTGAGCACTGCCCAAATGGCAATCAACATCTCAATGGAGCGACGGAGACAAATACCCACGGGCACTTCCGGGGTTACTCCCTGCTGACGCAGATAGTGGGCCAGCCGATTGGCTTGGCTATTCAGCTGTTGATAGGTGAGGGTCTCATGGTCGCAGGTGACGGCAATGGCATCGGGTGTCTGCTTCACTTGTGCTTCAAAGTGTTGTACCACCGTTTTGCCAACTGTCTCGCCGGATGGTCCCGATTGGGCCAGCTTCAGCAGGCGGAACTGCTCTTCCCCATGCACCATCTCCACCTTCGCAATGGGTTGATCAGGGTCGGTCAACACCGCATCCACCAGGGCTAAAAAGTGTGAGGCAGCCCGCTCCTGTAGTTCTGGTTCAAACAGATCACAATTAAAGTCAAAATGGAGCTGTAGACTGCCTCGATCATCAAAGTCATGCACCTGTAGTCGTAAATGATGGCGCGGATCTCCTGCCCCTGGGTGGATCCACTCTGAATGGACCGGACGACCATCAAACCCTGGCAGCTTGGTGGGAATAAAATTGAGCACCACATTTACATGCCGACCGGGGGCGTACTGACTAGCACCGGGTTGGGCATGGCGCAACAGACTGCCACTAGCGTCATTCACCTTGCGCAACAGCGAGGAAAACGTCTCATCGGGGGCAACCTCAGCCTGTAATGGAAACAGTTCAACAAAGACGCCCATGGTCTCTTTTAGTGCTGCGGTTGGTCGGCCATGGGTGGGGGTGGCAAAGGCCACCTGATTACTGCCGCTAATCCGATGGAGAT
>CALHGI010000238.1 GCA_938029995.1 uncultured cyanobacterium
GGTCTACATGGGGCCAGCGGTGCTGATTCTGACGGCTTACCTGGTTCTGCCCACCCTACGCACCCTATATATCAGCTTTTTTGACAGCCGCTCGGTCAAGTTTGTTGGCCTCAAAAATTATGTTTTTGCCCTCACCGATCCGGGCATGTTGTTGGCCTTTCGTAACAACCTGCTGTGGCTGGTGCTGGTGTCGGGGCTGAGTGTGGGGCTGGGGTTAATTATTGCGGTGTTGGTGGACCGGGTGAAATATGAGTCGGCGGCGAAATCGCTGATCTTTTTGCCCATGGCCATTTCCTTTGTGGGGGCGAGTGTTATTTGGCGGTTTATTTATGCTTTTAAACCGGCGGGTAGCGATCAGATTGGGTTGCTGAACGCGGCGCGGCAGGTGTTTGGCCTGGAGCCCCTGGGCTGGCTGATTGAGCGGGGTGGCCTGCTGGAACCGCTATGGGAAACGCTGCGGCTGCCCAGTGTGCCTAGCCTGCCCACCCTGTTGCCTTTGAATACCCTGGCCCTGATTGTGATTATGATTTGGTTGCAGACGGGGTTTTGCATGGTGCTGCTGTCGGCGGCGGTGAAGGGAATTCCCAAGGATGTGATTGAAGCGGCCCGCATTGATGGGGCGAATGAATTTCAGATTTTTCGTCGGATTATTATCCCCATGATTACGCCGACGATCACGGTGGTGACGACCACTGTAGTGGTGGCGGTGCTCAAGGTATTTGACATTGTTTATGTGATGACTGGCGGCAACTTGGATACGGATGTGATTGCTAGCCGGATGATCAAGGAAATGTTTAGTTTTAGAAACTTTGGGCGTGGCAGTGCCATTGCTACGGTGCTGTTGCTGGCGGTGGTGCCGGTGATGGTGACTAATATCCGTCGTTTTACCCAGCAGGAGGCTAACCGATGAAAGTGGCTCGCAGATCTACTCCGGCCTGGTTTGAACGGTTGCCGTTGCATACGACGGTGGTTGCGATCGCACTGATCTGGACCCTGCCCACCGTGGGGCTGTTAATCAGTTCCTTTCGCCGCAAAGATGACCTCCTACAAACCGGATGGTGGACCGTCTTTCACCATCCCTTTGACCTGGCCCAGTTCCACATGGGCAATTATCTGGACGTGCTCACCAGCCAAGGCATGGGCCAAGCCTTTATCAATAGCCTGGTAATTGCCATCCCCGCCACGGTCATTCCCATTTCCATCGCCACCTTTGCCGCCTATGCCCTAGCCTGGATGGAGTTTCCCGGCAGGCAGGCCCTGTTTGTGGCCATTGTGGGGCTGCTGGTGGTGCCCCTGCAAATGACCCTCATTCCAGTGTTGCGGGCTTACAACACCCTGGGGTTGGCCGGTAGTTTCTTGGCGGTGTGGCTAGCCCATACGGGCTATGGTCTGCCCCTGGGCATTTACCTGTTGCGCAACTACATTGGCTCCTTGCCCCGGGACCTGATTGAAGCGGCGGCCGTGGATGGAGCCTCCCACCTCAAGATTTTTATGCGGCTGGTGGTGCCGTTATCCATGCCTGCGATCGCATCCTTTGCCGTCTTTCAGTTTCTCTGGGTTTGGAACGACCTGCTCGTTGCCCTGGTTTACCTAGGGGGCAATCAAAATGTGGCCCCAGTCACCCTGGTACTACGTAACCTGGTGGGGGACCGGGGACAGGATTGGCATTTACTCACCGCTGGAGCCTTTATCTCCATGGTGGTGCCCCTGGCTGTGTTTTTCTCTTTGCAGCGTTACTTTGTGCGTGGGTTATTGGCAGGCTCAGTCAAAGGATAAAACCCTACGTGGCAACGGGCAGGACAGGCAGCCTAGGCACATAAAAATCTGGACTTTCTGGCCGCGTTAGCCGCCGTTGAACCATTTCAAACGACTGGGTGACCGCATTCGCCGTAGCCGCTGGCATATTCTGGCGGCACGTGGGGCAGTAGGAGTAAACGCGGCTGTTCTGGATCTGGCGTAATAACGAACTATGGCAACAGATACAGTTATTCATAATGCATAGAGACCCGTTTTAACGAGTTCGTTAGAAAAAATAAGGTGTCCCACCGGACTTGTCATAACCCTAAACAGTAAATGTGAAGAAAGTATGAACATAAGCCATGGTGGAGTTTAAATGTGGTGATTTGGCTCACAAAAAAATCACATTTTGCTGGTTGTATTAGGTTTGTAGGTAGATTGGCTGAAGTATTTAAACCTCAACACACCAGGGGTTGGCATCCTTGGATATATCCCAAAAGGTTGTTTTTTAGCTCTTTCCCCTGACATCCCCCCATGTTTAACCCCAAGGGCCTTCAATGGGGGGGATGTAACGGGAAAGCATAATAAATAATTTGAATAATCTACTTATAGTTCCTTCGGAAGCACCGTTGCTCGTGTAATTGTTCAACTCCATCAAGTGCCTTTCGCGCTGAGTGTCTTGTGTACTTAATGCGGGAGGCACTTAGTGCTCTCCGTCCCGGCACCTTCTGTGTGGGTCAAAAATCTCCAGAGTTCTATCTGCCTATGAAAGTCTTGATCGTGGAAGATGATGCCGGATTAGCAGAGGTGCTAGAAAAGACCCTCAGCAAGAATCATTATCAGGTTGAACTGGCCACCGATGGTCAAGCCGGGTGGGATTTAGTGGAGCTGTTTGAATACGATCTTGTGCTGTTGGATCTGCGTTTGCCCAAGCTGGATGGCATTAGTTTTTGCCATCAGTTGCGGGCCTCCGGTTATCAGGTGCCAGTGTTGCTGATGACGGCGGAAAATACCCAAGCCAGCAAGATTGCCGGGCTAGATGCTGGGGCCGATGACTATGTCATTAAACCCCTCGATCTAAGTGAACTGTTGGCGCGGATGCGGGCGCTGCTACGGCGAGGGAAAACTGAAATTTCACCCCTGTTGGTCTGGGATAATGTGTCCCTAAATCCCACCAGCTGTGAGGTTTTTTGCCTGGGGCAACGACTGAAGTTGACTAGTAAAGAGTACGAGCTATTAGAACTATTATTGCGCCACCAACATCGCATTTTTAGCCTGAATTCGTTGATGGAACGCCTGTGGACCTTTGAGAAGATGCCCTCGGAGAACGCGGTGCGCAGCCATGTGAAAAGCCTGCGCCGCAAGCTTAGGCAAGGGGGCGCCCAGCCCATGATTGAGACTGTCTATGGCCTTGGCTATCGTTTAAACCCAGTGCCAGCCCCCAGTGTGTCCCCGCCCGCCCCCGTG
>CALHGI010000239.1 GCA_938029995.1 uncultured cyanobacterium
ACATTCAGCTGTTTGCCATATGGCGGAAATTCATATGGCGGAAATAAGACAGAGCCCCGGCTGACCATAGTCAGCCGGGGCTCTGTTGATGGGGCGCTAGCGAGATGGCTTGTTCTGCCTAGCTTTCCTTGGGCAATTGCGGGCTGCTGCCCAAATTGTTCACCACCTTTGCCACATCAATGCCAGTGGTGTGCTTAAGCTGCTCCATAATGGCAATGGCTTGTTTGGCCGTGCCGCCGGTTTGGCTATCAATCACCGTGACATTGTTTACGTCCACATCGGGGACGGTGGCGCTCAGGGTTTTGAGCAACATTTCCAGCTTTTGTAGCAAGAAAATATCGCGGGCATTCTCCCCCGCTGCTCGCCAGGACTCCGCTAGCTTTTTAGTACCTTCTGCCTGGGCCTTACCATCCTCGATAATCTGGGCGGCATCACCCTTGGCGGCTGCGATCGCACGCTTACAATCCGCCTCTGCCGGGGCAATCACATCCGCCTTAAGCTGTTCTGTGATTTGTTTAATCCGCTCCTGTTGCACAGGTATATCAGACTGAAAACGCACCAGCTCAGACGCAATTCCGGCCTCTACCTCCGCCACCACGGCCCCGCGCTTAGTCAGGGCATCTTGGATGCGGCGTTCGGCCTCAGCTTCAGCGATGCCCGTATCCCGATCAATCCGGCGCACAGAGGTAATCTTATCGTTTTCAGCGGTTTGCACTGCTGAAGCTGCCTGGGCTTCGGCCTCAGCAATGCGAGCATCCCGCTGGAGCTGAGCCTGCTGCTTACGACCGATGGAATCCAGGTAGCGCACATTATCAGAAATGTTCTGAATTTGTAGCGTGTCCAGGACTAACCCGAGTTTTTCGAGATCCTCTTCAGCTTCATCTAAAAGGCTTTTAGCAAAGGCGATTTTGTCTTCGTTCACCTGTTCTGGGGTAAGACTAGCAAGTACCCCCCGTAGGTTGCCTTCCAATGTCTCCTTGGCAATCGTTTCAATCTCTTTTCGGCTCTTGCCCAACAGTCTCTCAATGGCATTGTGAATCGTGGGTTCTTCCCCGGCCACCTTAATGTTGGCGACGCCATCCACCTGGAGAGGAATGCCCCCTTTAGAGTAGGAATTGCTCACCTTTAATTCGATGATCATGTTGGTGAGGTCCATGCGCAGCGCTCTTTCCACCAAGGGCTTTCGGATGCTGCTGCCCCCCTTCACCAGGCGATAGCCGACACTCTTTTGGCCTAGTTTTTGTTGGGACCCGGCAAAGATTAGGACTTCGTTGGGCTGGCAAATGTAGTACAGGTTGCGGATGATTAGGGAGATTACCCCGGAACCACCGCCGAGAATAGCGAGTAAAAGAACGAGTCCTGGCATTATTTATTGTCCTCCATGGTGGGTTCTACGGCAGTGGTTGTTGTGGGAGTTGTTGTGGCGGCAGCGGGGGCTAAACGGCCCTGAAAATCTAAGCTTTGGTGCAGGGTGCCGGTGACGTCGATCCCCAGGGTGTCATCCACCTGCTTTAGGAACTGACGCACCACATCGGGGTAAACATTGACGAGGCTGGCAATGGCTTGGCCATCTCCGTTATCAATCACATTGATATTTTTGAGATGAATGCGGCCGGGGACCTTAGCGGCTTCTTTCAACACCATGTCAATTTGTTGGATCAAAAAGACCTGGGTGGCATCGGTTCCGGTTTCTGCCCACACCTCCGCTAGCATGTCGTTGACGAGGGCTGCTGCTTTGGCATTTTCTTCGAGGGCCGCAGCTTGGCCCTTGGCGTAAAGCTCTTGGGCATGGCGATTGGCCTGGGCTGGTAAAACTTCGTCAGCCTCTAGGCGCAGTCGCTCTAGCTCGGCCCGTACGGTTTGGAGTTGCTGCTCGGCCCGGGCGCGGGACTCCTTGGCGGCGGCGGCTGTGCGCTCCTCCTCGGACTTTGCCCGTTCCTCTAGCTCAGCTTTGATTTTTCGCAGCTCGTTTTGTTGTTGCTGTACCACCGTTAGGGCTTGGGTCTTGGCCACTTCAGCCTGCTTTTGACAGTCGGCTTCGATGCGGTCGGCTTCACCCACGGCCTCGGCTTCGGCAATCTCGGCATCTCGAATGATATTGGCAATTTGGCGACGACCAATGGAACTGAGGTAGTCCACGTCGTCCGTGACGCTTTGGATTTTAAGGGTGTCCAGGTGCAGACCCAACTTACTTAGGTCCTTGGCCACGTCAGCCGCAATGCGTTCGGCAAAGTTCATGCGGTCTTCGTTGACCTGTTCCGGTGTTAGCAGGGCTACAACGCCCCGCAAGTTGCCCTCTAGGGTTTCTCGCACCACCCGACGAATTTCGGAGCGGTTGCGCCCTAAAAAGCGTTCAATGGCGTTACCCACCACGCTGCGATTGCTGGAGATTTTGACATTGGCAATGGCCTGAATATTGAGTGGGGTGCCCCCTTTGGCGTAGGCGTTGGTCACCTCCACGGGGATGGGCATGGTGGTCATGTCCATGCTTTGTACCTGTTCGATGATGGGGACCACCAGGGTGCGGCCACCAAAGACGACGCGGTAGCCCACATTCTGGCCTTTTTTATTTTTGTATTTGCGACCCGAGATGATCAAAATCTGGTTGGGGTTGCAAATGCGTAGGCAAGTTTTGAGCACAATGATCAGTGCGCCAACGCCGATTAGGCCAAGCATTAAGGCACTGCCCCCTAGGAATGCTCCGACCTGGGCGGTATTTTGACTGACCTGAGTCATCGGTAGGGCCTGGGCCACTTCATAACGGGTCGTTTCGGCCTGGGCAAATGTATTTTGATCGCTGGCTGGTAGTGGATTAGCCTGCCCCAGTAAGAATGGATGATTTGTCATGGTTTGGAGTAAAAGGATATGGGTTGCTGTTGTGTCTCAGCAACGGTGGAGTTCATCGCTGTGCAGCGGTTTCGTCGGAGACCACCCAAAGGCGGTTGTGTTCAACGTTCACTACGAGTACTTTGTCTCCTGGAACGAACTGCTTGGTGTCGTCCGTTAATGCAATCATGTGCAATACGCTACCGCGCAGTTCTAGCCGCACTTTGCCCTTACTTTTTGAGTCGAAGGGCAGTTCGACAATGCCCACACGTCCCGCAAAATCTTCGGTGCGGATGAGGCTGTCGGCATGACGACGGGCGAGATGGCGTAGGGCCATGGCCAAGGTCCCCCCTAGCACAATGCCCATGATGAGAGCGATGATAAAGATGAGCTGACTGGGCCAGTTGGGCTGGACCCAACCTAGGCTGAGGCCCGTGAGGCCAAAGAAAAAGCCGCCAACGGTCCAGAATTTGAAACTGGTGAGAATGTTAAGGCTAAAGATGTAAGCGCCCTTAACTTTCCTGAGTAACTGGAGGTCGGTGTCTACTTGAGCATCGAAGTCTAAGTCTGGAGTATCTCCGTCCAGATCTAGGCCGCCGTCCAAATCGATATCGGCGTCCACGTCAAAGTCTGCATCAAAGTCAACATCGGCCTCGGCATCGAAATCTGCTTCACCGGCACCGCCTAGGGTTGCGATCGCAACAAATACGCCACCGATAACAAAACAAAACCAATAAACTGACTGCACAGTATCTCCTTAGGGTTCATTCCCTAGTGATATCTAGCTACAGGCTGTGACTTCAAAATTCCTGACAATGTTTAATGATTTATAGCCTCTGCCAGGTTAATCAATACAATGGTTATCCTTGAAAGCTTTTGGCCTCAACAGCTAACCTGGCGCGCCAACGTCCTAATGCATCAGGACGTTGGCTATACCGTCTGTCACAGCACATGGTCTAAGACGATGGTTAGCTAATCCATCTCGTTTCCATGAAGGCCCATGTCATCCTGCTGTCGGGCGGACCGCCAAAAAAAAGCACCCCTTACATAAGGAGTGCCTGTCGCTTATCGTCTA
>CALHGI010000240.1 GCA_938029995.1 uncultured cyanobacterium
CACTTAGGCCCATGAATAGCCATCATTGGCCTAGGGAATACATCGGGCACACAAACGAGCCCCATGGCATTTTTTGCCATGGCTGATTTAGAGGATGAACCGATCTGGAAATGACGCGATACATCCGAATTTCGTAGATCAAATCATATCGAGGATCAGCAGCGCCCATTTTTTTAGCCGCCATCATCCCAAGGATCAGCAACACCAGCGGATTAAAGCGGAGCTTCAACGGTAGAATAATTTCGGTCTACTGCTACTTACTACCCTTTTAACCCAGGCTCCATGCGCATTTCTGTCAACTGGCTCCAAGAATTTGTCGATCCACAGTTAACACCTGAGGCCATTGGTGATGCCTTAACCATGGCTGGGTTTGAAGTTGAAGACATGGAAGAACGCCACAACTGGGCTGATGGAGTAGTGGTGGGTAAGGTGACCGATCGGCAGCCCCACCCCGATGCGGACAAACTAAGCGTTTGTACAGTTGATATTGGGGCGGAAGAACCCTCCACCATCGTGTGTGGAGCCGCCAATGTAAGGGCAGATATTTTTGTCGCCGTGGCCACGGTCGGCACCTACTTACCCCAGGTGGATTTGAAGATTAAGCCCCGTAAGCTACGCGGTGTACCTTCGGCAGGGATGATTTGCTCCCTCGCAGAATTGGGCTTAGCGAAGGATGCTGAAGGCATTCACATTTTTGAGCAGACTGATTTACAAGTGGGGCAGGATGTCCGACCTCTCCTGGGCCTCAATGACACCGTCTTAGATTTATCGTCCACAGCCAATCGGGCCGATGCCCTCAGTATGGTGGGCATCGCCCGAGAGGTCGCGGCCATTACTGGGGCCAAACTGACGTTGCCGATTACCAACGGCGCTGTCCCCAAGAATAACCAGGATCAAGTAGCCATTGCCCTTTCAGATCCTAAAGCCTGCCCCATTTACATTGGCACCATTTTGGAACAGGTCAAAATTGGGCCATCCCCCGCCTGGCTGCAACAGCGACTAGAGGCAGCAGGCACCCGTTCCATTAATAATGTGGTGGACATCACCAACTATGTCCTGCTGGAATGGGGGCAACCACTCCACGCCTTTGATTTGGATCGGCTAGTCCAGGGAGCAGACACCACCGTCAGCGTACGCTTTGGCAAAACCGGCGAATCTTTAAAGACATTAGATGGCCAGGAACGTGATCTTAAGGAACAGACCCTAGCCATTACCGCCAATGATGTGCCTGTTGCCCTAGCGGGGGTCATGGGGGGAGAAGCGTCTGAAGTCCATAGCAATAGCCAAAATGTCTTTCTAGAGGCCGCCTTTTTTGATGCGGCGGTGATTCGCCGCTCGGCTCGGAGTCAAGGGCTGCGGACAGAAGCCTCGGCTCGCTATGAGCGGGGGGTCAATCCGGCAGAACTAGAGCTAGCGGCTAATCGCGCCATTCAGCTGATGGTGGAACTGGCCGAAGCCAAGGTTAGGCATCAGCAAGACGAACGTACTGAGGTGGGTAAAATCACCCCCATGCGTACGGTGGGACTGCGTTTAGAACGGGTGCGCCAAGTCCTGGGCAACTATGTCACCGACGAGGGTATCCCCACCGCCCTAGGTGCAGATGATGTGGAAGATACCCTGACCCGCTTAGGGTGCAGCTTGTCTGCCGATGGTGACGGTGCATGGACGGTGACCGTACCCGCCTATCGCTACCGCGATTTGGAACGAGAAATTGACCTGGTCGAAGAGGTCGCCCGTCTCTTTGGCTATAACCGCTTTGACAATACGTTGCCCCAACAAACTGCCCGGGGGCAGCTTTCCCCGGAGGCGGCCTTGGTGCGACAGCTGAGGGATGGTTTACGCGGTGCCGGACTGACTGAAGTGTTGCACTACTCCTTAACCAATCCAGGTCCCAAAAAAGTAGTGCTGGAAAACCCTCTATTCACCGAGTATTCTGCCCTACGCTCTGACTTACTATCAGGTTTAATTGACGGGTTTCAGTTCAATTTAGAACAGGGTAATGGTCCCTTAAATGCCTTTGAAATTGGCCACATCTTTGTGGATGAAGACGGTGAACTGAATGAGTATGAGCGAGTGGGGGGCATTTTGGGAGGCAATGCGGCCCAGGGTCAGTGGAGCGGTCGCACCGCCCCCATGACTTGGTACGAAGCCAAAGGCATTCTCGAAACCGTATTTCAGCAGGTGGGTCTACAGGTGGAGTATCGCCCGGATAGTGAAGACGAACGCCTCCACCCTGGCAGAACCGCTTCCTTGTGGGTGCGGGGCCGTACGCGGCTGGGCACCTTTGGCCAACTGCATCCCCGACTGCGCCAAGAACGGGACCTGCCGGAGGAAGTCTATGGATTTGAGCTGAATTGGGATGCGATCGCAACCTGCCTGGTGAGCGACCGCTTCCGAGCACCCAAATTCAAGGGCTATTCCACCTACCCTGGCTCCGACCGTGACATCGCCTTCTATGCCCCCATGGACGTCCCCGTAGCGGATCTAGAAAAACTGATTTCCCGCACAGGCGGTCAGCTCCTAGAGAACGTTATTTTGTTTGATGAATACAAGGGAAAAGGAGTGCCCGATGGCCAACGCAGCCTAGCGTTTCGCATGGTTTATCGGTCTAGCGATCGCACCCTAACCGATCAGGACATCGACCCCCTCCAGGACAAAATCCGCGCCGCCCTGGAGAAAAAATTCAAAGTTAGCCTACGCAGTTAAAACAATTAGCCTGCCGACTGTTTCTCCGCTGGCGGCTCCTGTTTTTTCTTTGGCAACCCATTGAAGTAAACCTCCAACACATCTTTCACCATGGGGGCCGCAAAGGAACCACCGCCGCCGCCAGAGTGTTCACCAAAGGCCACCACCACCACCTCTGGTTTATCAAAGGGGGCATAGGCACCAAACCAAGTGTGGTTTTCATAGGGAGGCGCTTCCGCCGTACCACTCTTACCGGCAGGGGTGGGAATGGTTGGCACATTAATGCGGGTACCGGTGCCGCTCGTCACCACCTTACGCAGGCCATCTTGAATCACTTTGATGGTGTCGGGCTGCATGCCTAGGGATGTTTTCCATTGTTTGGATTCTGCACCATCCAACAAGAGGTGGGGGGTCACCCGATAACCACCATTGGCGGCAACGGCAAACATGACCGCCGTTTGCAGCGGGGTCACCTGCATAAATCCCTGGCCAATGGTCATATTGATCGTGTCCCCCAGGTACCATTCCTCGTCCAACATTTCCTGCTTCCAGGCATCATCGGGCACTAACCCCGGCGACTCCTCAGTAACTAGCTCAATGCCGGTTTTCGCCCCAAGACCATATTTACGCATCCACTCAATCAGGGGTTCATGGCCCATCCTCATGCCCACCTGATAGAAAAAGGTATCGCTACTCCATTGCAGAGCACCGGCAAACCCTAGGGGACCAAACCCAGCGTTATTCCAATCCCAAAATAAAATGCCCCCAGCATTAATGTTGGGATAGGTGGGCAGCACAGTATCTACGGGAAAACTACCCGACTCAATGCCAGCGGTGGTGGTGATGATCTTAAAGGTACTGGCGGGGGGATAGGCCTGGAGGGTGCGGTTAAGAAATGGATTGCCCCGACTGTTGAGCTGATCCCACTGGGCTTGGGTAATGCGAGTGGAAAATATATTGGGATCGAAGGTAGGGCGGCTCACCATGGCCAAAATTGCCCCATCGCGGGGGTCCATGGCCACAATGGCCCCGATTTTATCCCCTAGGGCCTTTTCCGCCGCCTTTTGCAAATCAAGATCTAGGGTCAGCCTAATGTTTTGGCCCGATTCAGGGGGTTTTTCCCCCATAATACTCAGCACATTCCCGGCGCTGTCCACCTCCACCTGCTGTCCACCCCAAACACCCCGCAGCAATGACTCAAAGGATTTTTCCGAGCCCATTTTGCCAATAATGTCACCCAGGCGATAGTCCTCACCATTACCGGCGAACTCGTCATATTCTCCTTCGTCAATTTCCCCCGTATAGCCAATGACGTGGGCGGCTAAATCGCCATTGGGATAGCTGCGAATAGCCTCTGCTTCCACACGCACACCGGGCAGTTCTGACGCATATTCGGCTAACGCAGTGGTCTGGGCAGGGCTAAGGCCCCGTGCGATCGCAATGGACTGGGTCGACTCATAGCCCGCCGATTCAATCCGCTGCTGGATTTCATCGGCGGGAATTTCTAGCAGCTGGGCCAGGCGCTGCACCACCGGGTCCCGTTGATCCTCCGGTAGCGCAATCGGCCAGATCGAAACAGAATGGGACAGACGGCTGCCCGCCAAAATCTTGCCATTGCGGTCAAACATGGTGCCCCGAGCCGGTCGTCGAGGCAAGAGTAAGATTCGGTTCTCCTCCGCCAGCTTACGATTACGATCACCCTCCACCAGCTGGAGATAAAACAAACGGCTGCCAATCCCCCCCAGCATTATTAAGGACAGAAAAAACATCATGATCACCGACTGGTATTGGCGACCAACGGTACGTCCTCCCTTTTTATCAACCTGTGATGAGGGGTATTGCAGAAAAGCCATGGCTGGGGATGAGAAGGTTCAGCAATTACAGACGGTTTGGCAGCAGCTAATCACACTAATATCGAGGTGACGGTCCAAACTTTGACCAGTTTAGCCCCTCAAGATAGATTCCAGCAGCAGACACCATGGTGCCCCATGATGAATTGGGATCATTGGGATTTTGATCAACTCCCCGTAAGATAATGCAAATGGACCAATCACGAGGATTGAATCCTATGGCTCAAACCATCTCGCCATCAACGGTAGACGCGACCGAGGTGTTGGATGTAGAACTCCAAAACATCGTCAAAACCTTTGGCGAAGAGACGGCGGTGCAGGGCCTAAACCTACAAATCCGCCAGGGAGAATTTTTTGGCATTCTCGGCCCCTCAGGCTGCGGGAAAACCACCACACTGCGAATGATTGCTGGTTTTGATGCGCCCACCTCAGGCCAACTAACCATCCAGGGCAAGTCCATGCATGGTGTCCCAGCCCATCGTCGCTCGGTCAATACCGTATTCCAGAGCTATGCCCTGTTTAACCACATGAGCGTGTGGGACAACGTCGCCTTTGGACTGAAAGTAAAAAAATTTCCCAAGGCAGATCTGCGCCAGCGAGTGGGGGAAGCCCTAACATTGGTGCAGATGGAAAGCTTTGCGAAGCGTTACCCCACCCAGCTCTCCGGCGGCCAAAAACAGAGAGTGGCCTTGGCTCGGGCCTTAGTCAATCGCCCCGCCGTAATGCTATTGGATGAACCCCTAGGGGCCCTAGATTTAAAGCTGCGCAAACAAATGCAGGTGGAGCTATCGAACCTGCATCAGCGGCTAGGCATCACCTTCATTATGGTGACCCACGACCAGGAAGAAGCCCTGTCCCTATCGAATCGCATTGCGGTCATGAAAGATGGGCAGATCGAGCAAGTGGGGTCCCCCAACGAAATCTATGAGCATCCCAACACGGCCTTCGTCGCTGATTTTATTGGCGATACCAATCTGCTCTCAGGACGAATTCAGCAGCATCCTTGGACCTTGACCATGGCCAGTGGCCTACAGGTCAACATTGCCCCCACCCACTTAGGCGATGGCACCCCGGCCGACATCAGCCTTCGCCCTGAAAAAATCCAACTCATGGCCCAGGATCACACAGCATCGCCCCATAACCACGCCAACCACCATCAGGGAGAAGTTAAACACACCCTATATACAGGTCCCCATATTCATTGCATTATTGAATTAACCACTGGGGAACGGTTACGAGTTCTGCAACCCAATCACATCCGGTACCAACCAGGGGACAAGGTCCATGTAGCCTGGGCCGCAGCCGACTGTCAGGTCCTCGCCCCCTCAAGCTCCCCATAATCAGCGCACATCCCTAAGGCTGGTATCAGAAAAAGATCTGCATGAACAAACTGGCATTTCCCAATCGCCTAAGGTCAGAAAGTGGTTTTAACGTATCCATGGTGTTTGCTTAGAGGAGAAAGACTGTGCCCCCCCGCCTATCTCGCAACTCATCGTTGCTGCCCAACGCATCCCGTCGCCGTTTTTTGCAGGGTTCTGCCGCAGCCCTCGCGGCCGTAGGGCTATCCAACTGTCGCCGTACCATTGGAGAGGCTGAGCCTGCCCCTGGTGATGACACCACGGCCTCCAGCGAAGCATCGGGTGTCTTACACATTTACACCTGGGCTGACTACACAGATGACGAGCTAGCCGCCCAGTTCACCGAAGCCACTGGCATTGATGTAAAAATCGATGTCTATGACTCCAATGAAACGATGCTGGCGAAGATGCAGGCCGGTGGTGGTGATAAGTACAGCCTGATCTACCCATCGGACTACATGGTCACTGAGATGATCGGTCTAGAGATGCTAACGGCACTGGATAAGTCTCGCCTAGTGGGCTTAGACAAAATTCGAGAGAAGTGGAAGAGCCCCGTCTACGATCCTGACAATGCCCACAGTGTTCCCTACAGCTGGGGTACCACAGGGCTGCTCTATAACTCTGAAGTACTCACCACACCGCCCACCGACTGGAACTACCTGTGGGATAACAGGGATGTGCTGGCCCGGAAAATGACCCTGCTGGAAGACGTGCGGGAAACCATGGGGGCGGTTCTCAGTTCCCTAGGGTATTCCTACAATGCAACAGACGCAGCTGAGCTGGAGGAAGCGTACCAGAAGCTGTTAGACCTTAAGCCCTCCATCGCATCCTTTAAGTCTTTTGGCTGGCAGGATGAGTTGCTGAGTGGGGACAACCTGCTATCCATGGTTTACTCCGTGGAAGGCATTCCAGTCAGCCTCGAAAACCCCACCTTCAAGTATGTGATTCCAGAAAGTGGCTCCTCTGTTTGGACAGACACCATGGTGATTCCCTCATCTGCGCCCAATGTGGATGCTGCCTATGAGTGGATCAATTTCAACCTCCAGCCCCAGGTCTCCCAAGAAACCGTAGAGCGTCTATTCTTTGCCACCCCCAATGGTGAGGCCATGGCCATGCTCTCCCAAGACCTATTGGACAATGAGAATCTGTTTCCACCGGAAGAACTCTTGGCCAAGTGCGAAGGCATTGCTCCCGTAGGTGACGCCAATGCTCTCTATGACGAGTACTGGACCAAAGTCACCAGCGCCTAGGGGATGAATAAGGGCGTGGAACCATCGGTTGGTTTTGGAAAAAATTTCAATGTAGCCGCCGTCCAACAAAAACTCAGGGCAGCCATGGCTCCCTTAGGACTCTTGGGTCCTGCGGGCCTATGGCTTGTGCTGTTAATGGTGCTACCCACATTGCTGATTACTGAGCTGAGTTTGGTTCCGGGACTGCGCCCCGGCGAAGCCATCGAAGGCTATGGTCTGTTGAACTATCTGAGAATCTTAGAACCGACGTATTTACAGGTTTTACGACGCTCAGCCACCTTTGCCACGGGCACCACATTACTTTGTTTGGTTTTAGGCTTTCCAGTGGCCTACTGGCTTGCCCTAATGGCCCCCAAACGCTGGCAAAATCTGCTACTGGTGCTGTTTATTCTGCCCTTGTGGACATCGTCACTGCTGCGCACCTATGCCTGGATTACGCTGCTGCGTCCCTCAGGGGTAATTAACCTAGTGCTGAGCACCCTGGGGCTCCCCACCCAGTCCTTAATGAATACCTCTTGGGCGGTGTATATCGGCATGACCTATAGCTTCTTGCCGTATATGGTGCTGATTTTGTATGCCTCCCTAGAACGATTGGATTTACGACTGTTGGAGGCGGCAGCGGACTTGGGAGCTAACCCACGCACCGCGTTTTGGCGGGTTACCGTACCGCAAACTTTGCCGGGCATTGCTGCCGGTTGTCTGCTCGTTTTTGTCACCAGTCTGGGGGATTTTGTCGTGCCCACGTTGCTGGGTGGCCCCAGCAGCATGACTATCTCTAGGTTGATCTACAACCAATTTCTAGGGGTGGCCCGCAACTGGGGATTTGGCTCTGCGTTGAGTATGGTGCTGATTTTAATGGTGAGTGTAGCGATCGCACTGCTGCTCAAATATGGCGATCGCAACCCTGACATTTACTCGTAGCATCTATCCGTCATCTTCCATAGCCCGCTGATATGAGCAAAAAGCACAATTTACCATCCCCCAAACTGCGCATTTCATGGCAAGGATGTCTCACGGCACTGACGTACTGCTTTATGTACGTCCCCATTATCGTTTTAGGGATTTATAGCTTTAATGAATCTCGCTATGGAGCGATTTGGAAAGGATTTAGCCTCACCTGGTATCGCAAGCTGCTGGGGGATGAGCGGCTGTTCCTCGCCCTGGGGGATAGTCTTAAAATTGCCCTGTGTGCGGTGGCTATTTCTTCAGTCCTTGGCACGCTGATGGCAGTGGGTCTGGCAAAATATCGCTTCCCAGGCAAATCTCTCTATGTGGGCATTTCCTACTTGCCGCTGATTATTCCAGATATTGCGATCGCAGTCGCTACCCTAGTCTTCCTAGCCTCAGTCGCTGTGCCCCTCAGCCTCTGGACCGCCATCGCCGCCCACATGGTTTTTTGCTTAGCCTATATTGCTATTGTGGTCTCTAGTCGTCTCCAGGGGTTAGATCCAAACCTGGAAGAAGCAGCCTTAGATCTGGGGGCCACACCGGCCCAAGCCCTACTAAAGGTCTTAATTCCCCAGCTACTGCCAGCCATTGTGTCAGGCTGCCTACTCGCCTTTGTGCTGAGCATGGACGACTTGTTAATCTCCAGCTTTACCGCCGGTGGGGCCAATCCCCTGCCCATTGAAATCTTTAGCCGCGTTAAGACAGGCATCAAACCCGACATCAACGCCCTCAGCGTATTACTGATCCTGGCATCAGGCTTAATTGCCGCATGTTCCGAATATTTTCGCTACAAAAGCCAACGGAACTAACCCGCCACCAATCGTTCCATAGACCCAGCTAGGAAAAAGAAACCACAGGTTAAATGATTGTCTCTGACATATTTAGGCCAGATCACCCCAAAATGTGCGAAAGATCACATTTTAAGACCCAAAAAATCACGGCCAAAGCCTTGCCCGAAGAGCATAGTAGGGATAAGGCATAAAAGTTCTCTCAAATAACTTTATGACTCACTTCCTGTGATTGTTCCTGGAGTAGACACCATGCTAAGCCGCAAACAAACGACTCAATCCTTAGAAAGTCTGATGAAGTCGATTCTAAATCACCGTCGGATTAATCGAGAAACGCAGCGCATGCTCATGGCCTCTCTCCTAGGCAAAAATAAACTCAACAGCCAGGAACTCGAACAGGTACAAAAAATCTTTGAAGCGATTACCCAGGGCAGCCTGCGAGTAGTCGACTAGACCATTGCCCTAATCTGCATCAGAGCTTGAGTTCGCATCATCCTTGGGATCAACATCAGGGATAAAATCAGGCCGCGCTGCATCTTCCCAGCCGGGGGGCCGCTTGGAGTTATACCAAGCCAAGGAGCCAATGACGACGGCTGCAATGAAGCCAACGACATATACCAGCTGAAAGTAATACATGGGAATACCAGATGCACCGGCTTCCCCCAACAAAAATGCCATAAACGAGGCTGTCCTATTTTACTAATGGCTCGCTTACGAGGGCGAGCCACACATGAGCTTTATATATCCTACTCTACTCAGCAGGCGGCGCTGCATCTATCGGAGCCGGAGCTGGGGCAACGGGGGCCGGGGCTGGAGCCACCGGAGCCGGAGCCACTGGGGCTGGAGCCGGTGGCGCGGGAGCGGGAGCTGGGGGAGCGGGAGCTGGGGCCACCGGTTCGGGCGCTGGGGCTATTGGCTCCGGAGCGGGAGCTACGGGCTCAGGGGCGATGGGAGCCACCGGTTCGGGCGATGGAGCCACCGGTTCGGGCGCTGGAGCCACGGGCGCTGGGGCAACGGGCGCTGGAGCCACGGGAGCCGGGGCTGGAGCTGGCCTACTACTAGGTTGGGGTGCAGCAGCCGGAGGTTGAGACCTGGGCTGGGCCGGAGCTGGAGCGGCCGGGGCCGGAGCTGAGGAGCCTGAACTTTCGGACCGTGAACGGCGAGGTTGCGGCTCCTGGGGAGCAGGGCTAGAACGACTGCCTGCTTTTTCGGCAATCACTTTGCCAGGTTTCTCCGGTTTAGCCTTAATGGAACCTTTGCGCCCAGAGAGGCGTGGCAACTCCGGAAAACGCTCGACCGGTAGACCATCAATAAACTGAGACACAAACTTACGCCAAGCGTAGGCAGCAGTACTACTGGCACCTCGGGTAGGACTACTATCGTCATTACCAAACCAAACACCCACCACGAGCTGAGGTGTAAAGCCAACGAACCACATATCGCGATTTTTCTCGGATGTGCCGGTTTTACCAGCCACTTGGCGACCACTAATGTAAGCATTGCTGCCGGTACCGCCTTCCACAACGCTGCGCATCATCCAGGACATAATGGCCGCTGAGTCTGCATCAATTGCCTGCTCAGGTTCATCAGCGAATTCATACAGCACTTCACCTGCACGGTTGGTAATCCGTTTAATGCCATGGGCTTCCACATGCTTACCCTTAGCGGCAAAGGTGCCATAGGCATTGGTCAGTTCCAGGAGGTTTACCTCCGATGACCCTAGGGCAAGGGAATAGGCAGGCAATAAATCTGACTTGATGCCCATGCGCTTAGCCATGGCGATAACAGGTTCAAAACCCACATCAACCAGCACCTTCACGGCCACAATGTTGATCGACGAAGACAAGGCTCGTCTAAGTTCTACGTTACCGCTGTAGGTTTTACCGTAGTTTTTGGGCTCATACCCATCCACCACATAGCGGGCATCCACATAGTTTTGATAGGGGGAAGTACCACTTGCGATCGCAGTACCATACACAAATGCTTTAAAGGTCGATCCGGGCTGGCGCTGGGCCTGGGTCACCCGGTTAAACTGACTATCCTCAAAGTCAGTGCCCCCCACCATGGCATGCACGTGGCCCGTCTTCGGATTCATCGCCACAATCGAGCCTTGCTCAAACCGCTGCCAACCACCGTACTCTTCTAACACTTCCTCCAGGGTGGTTTCAGCCGCCCGTTGCCATTTCGGCTTCAAGGAAGTTTCAACGATTAGCCCCCCGGCCTCAATTTCATCCGCAGAGATGAGTTCAGGCAGCTGCTTTTGCACGTAAATGGTGAAGTAGGGAAACTCACTATACAAAAACTTAGGTTCATTGGGCGTTGTGGCCACATCACTCTGATAAGCCGTACTGGCTTGGGACTGAGAAATGACGCCATTTTCCAACATGCGGCTGACCACCTTATCCCGTTGCTCACGGGCAGCCTTTTCATTCACCAATGGAGAGTAAAGACTAGGAGCGGGGGCCATACCCGCAATCAGAGCAATCTCTGACACCGTCAGCTCTTCCACCGGCTTGCCAAAATAAATCCAGGCAGCATCGGCCACGCCGTAAGCCCCAGCACCCAGGTAAACCAGATTCAGGTAGCGCTCTAGGATTTTTTCCTTACCCAGATCTTCTTCTAATTTATTGGCCAGCAACGCCTCTCGAAACTTGCGCTGAAAACTCCGATCCTGATCCAAAAATACGATTCGGGCTAGCTGCTGAGTAATCGTACTAGCCCCTTCTACCAAATCTCGATTGCGCAGATTGGAATACATGGCCCGGGCAATACCCTTATAGTCAATGCCCGCATGCTCATAAAAGCGACGATCTTCTGATGCGATAAACCCTTGGACGAGGGTATCCGGCATATCGTCATATTCAAGATATTCCTGGGTAGCAGGGCCAATTTTTTGCAGCACACTGCCGTTGTCATCTTTGATGGTGATGGTGCCCGTACGTTCAAACGTCAACGCATCAGAAACATCAGGCAGATTGGCATTCGCCTCATACCAAAATCGATAACCACGGGTTGCTGGCCCCGCTATGCCAACACCCACTAAGAGGGTTAGCCAAAACAAAAAGCTTTTGTACAGTGGCTTGGGCCCATACTCCCCACTCTCCTGGGTAGCGAATGATTTAGGGAGCCTAAACCTAGACCCATTCTGTTTTAATTTACCAATCCAATTAGCCACGTTCAAGAAACCTTACTACCCATCACGCTCGAAACGGTTCACTCATTAATCACAGCGAATCTCTTGATTAACAGCAATTAACTCTGATAGGTGTTCACACCTGAAATAATCAACAGTTCGATTAAGAGATCCTGTAGATACCTCCAAAAAGGCTAACAGAATCTGTACTAACTCACCAAATAATCGGTATGTCCCAAGGCTAGCCCTAAAATCAACATACCAATGACTAAAAATGGTTGCGCACTTGCCTGATATTTCACATCGTTCGTGAGGGGATCCCGTAAAAAGTACATGTCCTGAAACGTTATTTGCGGAATAATCATCAGGATCAAGAGGACCGCATAGAGATTCTTATGAATGACCACCAGGTAGGCCGCCATACCAGCCTGAAAAATATCAATCATCAAGACACAGATCCAAGCCGCTGTCCCCACACCAAACATCACTGGCAAGGATTTGAGCCCCAGCGCCTCATCCCCTTCCACACTTTTAAAGTCATTCACCACCGCAATCCCTAAACCCGCCATGCTGTAGAGCAGGGTTAGAACAATCACCGTAGGGTTGAGTTGGCCAAAAAGCGCATGGCCCGCCCACCAGGGCAAGGCAATATAGCTAGCACCTAGGGCATAGTTACCCAGCCAGCCATTTTGCTTGAGCTTGAGGGGGGGCGCAGAGTAAATATAGGAAACCAGGGAGCCCCCCAAGGCTAACGCCGTCAACATGGGAAAATCATGCTGGGCCCAACGATCTAAGCCGAAGGAAACTCCAATTCCCCCTAGCAGTAGCACCCAAATTTGCACCTGCACCTGCCCCAAACCAATCGCCCCTGAAGGGATGGGCCGATAGGGTTCGTTAATGGCGTCCAGCTCACGATCGTAATAGTCATTAATGGTCTGGGTATACCCCGTCAGCAGAGGCCCCGCCATGAACATGCAAGCAAATGCGGCCAACACATGGTCCACACTCCAGACAAAATGCCCCGAGGAGGCCGCCCCACAAAGCACTCCCCAGATTAAAGGAATCCAGGTAATGGGCTTCATCAGCTGCAAACGAATTTTCCAAATGGGCGTTTCACCGTCGGCGGCACCTTTCATGCCTAAGAGCTGACGTGCCTTCGAACCTTCTGACCCTGAGGCCACATCATCGGGCTGGGAGTTAACTGAGGAGGAATTATCAGCCATGGGCTCAACAATTATAAAATTACAAAAAGGGGTTAAGGGCCGCTAATCTAGCCCTTAACCAAAGGACAGGATGAGATAGCCAGATTGAAACTTAGCTCCAGTGACGGAGCGCCCCTGGAATGCCTTAGGTAGAGTCAAGTTCCGGCGTTGGTCCCCTGCTTCAATGGTGACTTCCGGGCCATACTGGGTGAGCTGAATCTGCTTCTTATCGAAACTGGGGAAAAATAGACGCACGGTCTGGGTGGCCAAGTCGATTTCTACGGGTCCTGG
>CALHGI010000241.1 GCA_938029995.1 uncultured cyanobacterium
CGCTACGATGGAAATCTCCAAGAATATTTGTTTACCAGTAGCGATATCATCAAGCAATATGCGAGAGAACTAGAAGAGTCTTCAAAAAATTCGCCCGACTTAAGGACCTATCGAGACAGATTTATTAAAGAGCTTTTCGAAGTCCTACAGGGTAAATAATTCCTCAATCATCTGGATTATTCACCTGCATCAAGGCAATTGTTGCACCTTGAGGGTCCATAATTGTCGTAAATCGGCCCGGTTCAATATCCATGGGCTCCATTAACGCTTTACCCCCTAGACGATTCACAATTGCCAAAGAGGCATCCAAATCCGCTACGTTGAAATACACCGCCCAACAAGAAGGGAGTTCGGCCGGTAAGTTCGCCTTGTCCATATCGAACATGCCGCAGTTGTAGTGCCCCTTCACCTTAGTTGAAATATAGTTTGGTGGTTTCTCATCCACTTCCAACTCCCAACCAAAAACCGCCTGATAAAACTCAGCCGCTTTCTGTGCGCCTCGGGTTTGCAACTCTGCCCAACAAAAGGTACTTACCTCATTGACCAAACCCGCACCCAAAAAATCTTTTGCTTGCCAAAGCCCAACAATCCCATCAGTGGGATCTTTTACCATGGCCATCCGACCAGATTCCATAATGTCGCAGGGTGGCATGGCAACTGTGCCACCATTCTCCTGCCAACGTTGCACAGTTGCCTCTAAATCTTGAACACTAATATAGCTCTGCCAATGGGGTGGAACATCCGGCAGGTTATCAGGCTTGGCAAACAGCGCGGCTACGGCACGATCGCCTTTAAATGCCATGGAATAGGTACTGCCATTGTCCACAGGCTTATCTTGGAACTGCCAACCAAAAAGCTCACCATAGAACTGCTTAGCCGCTTCTTGCTCGCTGGTCATTAGATCAACCCAACTGAATACACCCTGTTCGTAGCTGTCCCTAATCCCCATCAGGATGGTCTCCACTCTCAAAACAATACAAATATACTAATGCCGATTTTGATTTGTGGATAGATTGACTGTGTGAAGAAAAATGAACTTAGGGTGCATGGTGCCCGTGCCAATGTCTGGCAATATCCACTCGCCGACAGACCCACACCTTTTCATGGGTCATTACATAATCTAAAAACCGGCCCAGAGCAGCAGCTCGTCCAGGCCGCCCCGAGAGTCGACAATGTAGCCCCACGCTCATCATTTTGGGTGATGTTTCACCCTCTTTGTAGAGCACGTCAAATGCATCCTTGAGATAGGTGAAAAACTGGTCCCCTGAGTTAAACCCCTGGTAGGTGGCAAATCGCATATCGTTATTGTCAAGGGTGTAGGGAATTACCAAATGGGGCTGACCATGCTCCAAATTCCAATAGGGTAGGTCGTCAGCATAGCTATCGGCATCATAGAGAAAGCCCCCCTCCTCTACCACTAACCGGCGCGTATTGGGGCTCAGACGCCCCTGATAAAATCCCAAAGGACGACTGCCCGTAACCTGGGTATGGATTTCAATAGCTTTACGAATATGCGCCCGCTCCGTGTCTTCCCCCACATACTGATAATCAATCCAGCGATAGCCATGGCTAGCCACTTCCCAACCTGCGTTTACCATGGCTTTGCCTGCATCAGGGTTACGCTCTAGGGCCATGGCCACCGCATAGACCGTTACGGGCAAATTGCGCTGGGTAAAGAGTCGATGCAGTCGCCAAAACCCAGCCCGGCTACCATACTCATACATCGACTCCATATTGATGTTGCGAACCCCCGGCAGTGGAGCCGCCCCCACCGTTTCAGACAAGAAGGCTTCGGACGCTGGATCTCCGTGGAGGATACAGTTCTCCCCTCCCTCCTCATAATTGATGACAAATTGAAGGGCAAGCTGAGCCTGATTTGGCCATTGGGGCTGGGGTGGCGTTTGACCATAGCCAATGAGATCACGGGGATAGTCAGAAGACATAGGGCAGCAAACCTCAAGAGTTGCATAAAGGTTAGCCAGAATATTAGCGTAAGAGACGAGGGAAAACGGCTACAAAAACCGTAAAGATTATATGGTGGTGTCGCAGATTTCATGGTGAAATGACCATCATGTGGCAGGGTTTTAGCAACGATGCCTAAAGGAAACTCTTATGAGCACTATTACTACTGAAAATCAGCAATACTTAACCTATATTCTGACTGACGGAGACTCTCAAGTAGCGGTGGTACCTGAACGGGGAGGAATCGTCACTAGCTGGAAAGTGAATGGCAACGAAGTGTTTTACCTGGATGCAGAACGCTTTAAGGACCCTAGCCTTTCGGTGCGGGGGGGGATTCCTTTACTATTTCCCATTTGCGGCAACCTGGTGGACGATACCTACACCCTCAAGGGGAAAACTTACAAGCTCAAACAGCATGGCTTTGCTCGTACCATGCCTTGGACCGTAACCCAACAGTCTACGGAGGCAGGCGCTAGCATAACTATCAGCCTCAAAAGTAATGATGATACTCGCGCTGACTATCCCTTTGATTTTCAGCTTGATTATATCTATACCCTTAAGGGAAACACCCTAGAGCAGCGTTTCCGTCATACAAATCTGTCTGATCAGCCCATGCCGTTTTCCACTGGCACTCACCCATATTTCGCGGTAGCTGACAAAACGAAGCTTAGCTTCGAAATACCGTCTAGTGAATACCAAATCAAGGGTGCCCCCGAAGTATTTGGGTTTAATGGTCTGTTTGACTTTGACCAGGAAGAGATTGACTTTGCTTTTATTAATCTCACTGGACAAACTGCCTCCGTTAAAAATGAAGATAGCACCATGACTATCTCCTATGACGAGCACTATCCCACCCTGGTTTTCTGGACTGTTAAAGGAAAAGACTTTTACTGTTTAGAGCCTTGGAGTGGTCCTCGCAATGCCATGAACACCGGCAATGCTCTGATTACGGTTGCTCCCCAGGACACCGTAGAAACGGTCATTTCCATGGTCGTTAGCTAGTGAGCTG
>CALHGI010000242.1 GCA_938029995.1 uncultured cyanobacterium
GTTGGGGCTGGTGGTGCTTGACATGTTGTTGTCAATTGAATTGTTGCGGAACAACAGACAGAAAAGTTGTTGGCGTTAGGCTAATGGCCCGTGCTGAAAGGTAAGGGCCGGTCTCGGGAACAAAGTATGGATGGCGCACCCACTGCACTCCTGGGGAATTCTGGGACGGGCAGCTATCAAAATCTAAGCAGTGACCGGCCCAATTTTTAGCTGGCTGAGAAACTTTCCGAGCTTTGTTATGGCATTTCAGTGTCTTTTTTATCCACTACGCAGCGTAATTTGTTGCATGGCTAAGGCCCATCTAACGGTCATGGTTGATGACATAGCCCTGGTGTGGGACGAGGCGCTGTTTACTGAACTAACCACTACGTTGCTGCAGCCAGCTGTTCAACCCCTATTGGCGGTGTCCTACCCATCCCGTGAAGAAGCCGCTTTGGTGGAGCGACAGTTAGCCAAAACATTAGGAAATGCCTATCGACGGATACTCCGGCAGCGACAGGATGCCCGGGTGCAACAACTCAATGCTCTGTTGTAGAAGTCGGTTGGTGGGGCGGGCGATGGACGCATGCCAAGGGGACTGATCGGCTTACCCGGATTGCCCGGGACATGATCTGTAGAATCCACTATCCACCATTGCTAACTCACCGATATTCGTGCTTCCAGTCAGCAACGGAAAAGAGTTGATCATCCTGATTTTTGCGTTAACTAATGTAAATGAAATTCAGGTTTATACATTGGGCGGCATGCCGTAATTAAACCATAGGGGATTGCCGAACCCCCTATGGTTTCTAGTTAAATCCATATATTTGTACGGATTTCCCCCTCCCTAACTCAGCCCTAGGCGAATTACTATTCTTAGTGAAGGGTTTACATAAGTTAACTAGTCGAGCGGATATGAAAATCTACTGTAAATTTCGCCATTGCTAATTTAGGTGATGCGCTGACGGGCCCATAAAGCGATATCCCGTCTTGCCAGCAATCATTCTCCTGTGACCCATCCCCCTCATTTCCCAGGTAACCCATCCAGCATTTTTCACTATGTTTGACCTCTTCAATGACCAGGCAATTTCGGCCATTATGATTGCCCAACAGCAGGCCAGCCAACTAAGTCAACCCCGTGTTGGTAGCGAGCTAATTCTGGTGGGGATAATTGCCCAAGGTGACCGGCTGATCTCTCCCATCGTCAAGGACGCGGGGATAACCCTACAGATGGTGCAATCAGCTGTGGAGATTACTTTGACGGATGCTCCATCCACCTCGGTTGAAATTCCGTTTACCCCCGACGCTAAGCAGCTTTTTGGGCAGTCTGTTCAGGAAGCGCAGCAGTTAGGTCAAGCCCATGTGGGGCCAGAACATTTGTTGCTAGCGATCACGGCCAGCCCTGACAGTTCTGCGGCAAAGATCCTCCATATGTTGGGGGTTGACCTCCTTAAGCTGCGCATTACTCTGATGCGCGTAGTGGGCGAAACGCAACCCGTAACGACCGTGGGAAGCCAGCAGGAGTCTGATCGATTTCAAGCATTAGAAGAATTTGCCACCGACCTTACCCAATTGGCTAATGAAGGGAAAATTGACCCGGTGATTGGCCGCGAGCAGGAAATTGAGCGGGTGGTGCAAATTCTCGGTCGGCGGCGAAAAAATAATCCCGTACTGCTCGGTGAGCCTGGTGTTGGTAAAACTGCCATTGGCGAAGGATTAGCCCAGCGAATTGTGAATCAAGCCGTACCGGAATATCTTTTTGATCAACGGGTGTTGAGTTTAGATGTGAATGGTTTGGTGGCGGGGACCCGCTTTCGTGGTGAGTTTGAAGAGCGCCTGAAGAAAATTCTGGCGGAAGTCCACCAGGCTGGCAACGTTATTTTGTTCATTGATGAGGTCCATACCCTGGTCGGTGCTGGGGGCATGGAAGGGGGGATGGATGCGGCAAATATGCTCAAGCCTTCCCTGGCAAGGGGGGAACTACAGTGTATTGGTGCGACTACCCTGGATGAATACCGCAAGCATATTGAAAAAGATGCCGCGCTAGAGCGTCGCTTTCAGCCGGTAATGGTGAACGAACCTAGTGTGGAGGAGACTATCGAGATTTTGCACGGTGTGCGTGCGAGCTATGAACAACACCACAATCTAACCATTTCTGATCAGGCCCTAGTGGCCGCCGCCAAGCTAGCGGATCGCTATATTGCGGATCGGTATTTACCAGATAAGGCGATTGATCTGATTGATGAGGCTGGTTCCTGCGTTCACCTGCGCCATACCCAAAGTTCTCCAGCAAGAGACCTGAAGCAGGCTCTTCGACAAATTACTTGGGATAAGGGGGCTGCTGTAAAAGCTCAGGACTTTGATCGTGCCAATCAGCTGCGCGATCAGGAAATTGCCATGGAATCAAAGCTCAATGAATTTAATAGTCAAAGGTCCTCAACCCACCAACCTGTGGTTGCGGTGGAAGATATTGCCCAGGTAGTCGCCCTATGGACGGGCATTCCTGCGACTCAGATGAACCAATCTGAGTCGGCCATGCTCATGAAGCTGGAAGATACCCTACACCAGCGCATTGTCGGTCAAGATAATGCCGTGAATGCGGTGGCTAAAGCCATCCGACGCGCACGGGCAGGGATGAGGGGGCCTGAGCGCCCCATTGCTAGCTTTATTTTCTGTGGTCCCACGGGGGTGGGTAAAACGGAGTTAACCAAAGCCCTAGCCGCTACTGTATTTGGCGCTGACGATGCCATCGTTCGTCTGGACATGTCGGAATATATGGAACCCCAGTCGGTGGCTAAAATGATTGGGGCGCCTCCGGGGTATGGGGGCTATGACGATGGTGGACAACTGACAGAATCCGTCAGACGCAACCCCTATTCTGTTGTTCTATTCGATGAAATTGAGAAGGCCCACCCAGATGTCTTTAATCTGTTATTACAGCTATTAGACGATGGGCGATTAACCGATTCCCAGGGGCGGGTAGTGAGCTTTAAAGACACCCTGGTTATCATGACTTCCAATATTGGTGCCCGGGCCATTGAAAAACAAGGCAGCGCCCTGGGTTTTGAAATGGTGGAGGGAGATACCACCATCGCCAAATATAATCGAATTCGTGACCAGGTCAATGGGGCCTTAAAGCAATCTTTTCGGCCTGAGTTTCTCAATCGGTTAGATGAAATTGTTGTCTTTCATCCCCTTGCCCGCAGTGAAGTCAAACAGGTTGCTGAAATTTTGCTGCAGGATGTCATCGGTCGGTTGGCTGAGCAAGACATCAAGCTAGATATAACAGAATCTTTCAAAGAGAAACTGTTGGTAGATGGTTACGATCCTAGCTATGGTGCGCGTCCGCTGAGAAGGGCGATCACCCGTCTGGTGGAAGATAGTTTGGCCGAAGCCCTATTGGCTGGTCAAATCCGAGCTGGAGAAACGGCTGTTATAGATGTCAATGGGGATGGTCACGTCACAGTGCAACCGCAGCAGACGCTAGCGCTAGTGGGGGTGGAGTGACCGTAATCCCTTCCCGTTGGCACTCTGCACTAGCAGGGCAATGTTTTGGGGCGCTTGCCAGAGGTGTTGGCGTCCTATGGCATGGTTAACGGTGGGCAACGGTCAAAAAATCTAGCTTACTATCCCTGGATCATGTCAAGAATTAGCCCTCGTTTTGTCTGTAGGTAAGATTGCATCGCATGCTGTTCATCCCTGCTTAGACAAACTCTGGACTCTATCTGGTCGAGAATGTGAGTAACAAAAAAAGCTTCAGGAATTTTGGCAATACTCTCTGGCGAATGTTCTAATACCACAGACCAAAGTAATCGTAGCTTTGAAGCATCCATACTGTTTGCTCTGTTATTGGGTAAATTTTATTTCTTTCAAAAGATTAGAAATGTTTGGGCTTTAAGTGTTTTTAATATTTTCTTTAGATTTATTATACCCCAGTTTCGAGGTTGCACCTTCGCTTGATGTCTTTATCACATATCTGCATTAGCCACAAGTGCTTGTGGCGAGGACTTTAGCGATGATCGATTCAATGGTAAAGAGTTGTGATTTGAGATTGCACGTGTTCTGCTCTACGTGCATAAAGTCATGACAACTGTTTTAATCTATGGGATTCGTGGTGGCTCGGGTGGGCCGTGGAGCGAGGCGGGTGAGGCCCTGGTTTGGGTGATGGTACCCAAGCCCTGTAAGCTTTTTTGGGCTATTGCAAGGGAGAATTCCCTGACGGCCCCACCCAACAGCAGCACACCTGTTGAAATGTGCTGGGTGGTGGCGGCCCATGCTGTGGCTTGGTTAGGCCATGGGTGGTGGCGGCAAGCTATGGATCGCAGCGGCTATGTGCGCCTATAGTCTGCGGTAAGCCTGCTGCTATATCGATCTGGGTGTAATGGTGGTTGCGGAACCGTTCGGGCTGCAGCCTGCGGTGCTGGGTGAGATTACTTCGGTCTGTTCGAATGTATGGAGTTTGATGTTGCTCAAGTTAGGGGGCGGCGGTTAACTGGCGCCCAAGGCCTTAGCTGAATTGTTTTGATTGGGCAAAGCCGCTATTTCGGTTCGATGGGGGGTTAACTGCTCATCCATTTGGGCTAATACATTGTGCTCAATCACTTGCATCTGCCGAAGATGGGCTACATCAATCAGCGCCTGGAGCGAGGAATAGTACTGCTCATCTTGCCATAGGGGATCGGGAAATTCAGCGCTGACGTGGGCAATGTAGTTGACGAGAACGTTTTGGGCGATTTGGCGTAGCTGGGCCAACTCCTCGGCGTATTGGTCGTAGAGCAATTCGAGGTGGGGATTGTTTGCAACGGGCTTGCTATATTCGATTGCGATCGCATCCTTGAGGCCGCTGAGTCTGAGGCGATTCAGCTGGTAGTTTGCATCTTGATTGAGGAGGTTGGCAATTTGTTCAGCCTCCTCCGGGTGGATGGCTAAATGCGTGGTCAAACTGGCAAACTGCTCATTCGATTGTTGGGTTCTTGCCTCTAAGTCTGCCTGGAGACTGGCTAAATCAGCTCTGCGGTGGGCCAAAATGGCCTCTTGGGTTCGCTGCTCTGCGCTTTGGGGCGGCTGAAGCTGTTCCCTGGCAGAGGGCGGTGCCTGTATCTGCCGGTCTAGCCCTTGGCAGCTGCCATTCGCGCAGTGGGCGGCCCCTGTTCGTGGGCTAAAGGATACCGCTGTTGGGGAGGTCGCAACGGGCGGTGTGATAACGGCAGCGGCGGTTGCAGTTTGCTTCGCCTGGGCCATGGTCTTGTCTGACGGCAACCTATCGGATGGATGCAATACATCCTTTGCCGTATCTTGCATCAAAGCGCCAGCAGAGCACACTAGCGTTGCTCCCAACGCGAGGGCAGTGTGGTAGTGGGGGAGGGCCGTGGATGACCTTGAGATGGCTAGCTTATCGGTCCAATAAATGGGGGCTTGGGACGTGCCGTACTGACTCCGTTGGCTCTTCCCTGGGGCTTGTCGATGGGGATAATAAGCGGTTACGCCATCCATCATTAGCTCCTGCAAGGAGCAAGGCTGTTGGTTCGCGTCTGTCCAGTAAAGTGGACGGGATCTGCCGTATTGACTCCGTCGGGTCTTCTCTGGGGATTTCCGGCTGGGATAAACGGTCACGCTATCCATCATTAGCTCATGCAGGGAGCAAGGTTGCTTCACCGGTTTGCGTAGAGAAGACATAGGCAGGGGAAGGGTAAAACTGCTGCGTTAAGTAGTTTTACGGGATTTTCAGAGCAATATCCGCGAAAATAATGTCTTTAGTTAAGTGCGGTCGATTTCTACGGACCGCCTTTGATGGCTTTATAGCAGTTTCCTGGTTAGGTGGCGGGAGGGAGCTCCCAATCCCTAGCGGAAGCCTAGTGCAGCGTCAAAGCTAAAAATTAGGGTTGGGTGTTGATGAAGAGTAAAGGGTAAGGCGTGACTCGACCTCACTTTTGACTCTTTACTTTTCACTAGCCTCATCCTAAATCTTAGGCTTGACAGACCACTAG
>CALHGI010000243.1 GCA_938029995.1 uncultured cyanobacterium
AATTTTGATGTGCCTGAGGTCTGCAATATCCATATCTGTTGAGCAAGGTGGCCTCTTTTCCGTTTCGCAGGAGCCCCATTGCCTATGCCATTAAGAACTCTGTTCTGTTGAAAGGGGGGCCATTAAATAGGTCACCATAGAGCCTTTGCCTTTGATGATAATGGGCCCCCGTGGATAAAATTCATAGGACTCCCCACAGGCGAGCAACCGGCGATAGGTTGCCTCACTAATTTGAATCCTATTGGGCACCCCGTGGGATTCCATCCGACTGGCCGTATTCACCGTATCCCCCCACAGATCATAGGCAAACTTTTTCAGCCCAATCACCCCCGCCACCACCGGCCCCGTATGAATGCCAATGCGTAGGGCAATATCTTGACCCGTCTCAGCATTAAAGTCCTCTAGGGTTTTCTGCATGTCCACCGCCATGGCCGCCACGGCTGCCACATGATTATTTTGGGGTTGGGGTAATCCGGCCGCCACCATGTAAGCATCCCCAATGGTTTTTATCTTTTCCAGGCCATAGTGCTCCGCTAGCCGATCAAACCTGGAAAAGACCTGGTTCAAAAACTTGACCAAACTGGCCGCTGATCGGGTTTCTGTCATCTGAGTAAAATTGACAATATCCGCAAATAACACCGTTACGTCCGCAAAACTTTCCGCAATAATGTCAGGGCTTTGCTTAAGTTGTTCCGCAATGGGACCGGGCAGAATATTGAGCAACAATCGCTCCGATTTCTCTTGGGCCTCTAACAATTGACGGTTAGTGGTAAAGTTCTCCCGCGACAGTTTTTCATAAAAGTAAACTGAGCAGTTACAGATACAACAAATCCAAAATGTATTGAGTAACAAACTGGCCGCCGGTAGCCCAGGGGAGACCACCTGAAGGCCCAACAGTGGATTGACCACAAAGTAATAAACCAATACCCCCAGCTGGGAGATCAGGTGCAGCGGCCAGCCCACCGGCACCAGGGTGGCCTGGGTAATAAACGAAAGTGCCCAACTAAACAGATCGGGGTCTGCGATGGGGGTGTTACTGGCTAGACCCATGTAGGTTTCATGGAACCGATGCAACAGGCTAATGGACCACGACGCCACTAAAAAAACCGCCATAATTCGTCGCGGTCGATAGACGTTTTTGCGCACTAACCTGAGACAGAATAACAGCAGTGCTATGCGCACCAGGTTGGTAACAATCCACCATAAATCAAACGGATTTCGCCCCGCCGTCAGGTACTTGAGGGTATCTAGCGGTAAAAACGTAACCAGGTAGAACAGACCGAACAAAATCCCCAACCGCAATCGCCGCTGCATAAACCGATGTCGCCACTGGTCATAGGTTTTAAACTCATGGATGGGCGCTAGTTTAGAAAAGCCAAACATGGTCAAGGGCGAGCAAGATGATAGGGCAGCTGGTCTGGAGCATGTGCCCAGGCACGGTAATTGTGGCACATGGATTCGGCCCCCAGACTGATCTCCCTTAAAAATCAGCGGTATAGCTTGGTGTGCATGGGGTAGGCCATGTAAGCTTGCTGAAAGCTATCGCTGTCAGCGGCTATGTCGGTGCAACGGATGGAAATCTTGGGGAAGCCCCCAGGTGGATGCCCAAAACAAATGCCCCCCGAAGATGCCTTCGGAGGGCGTTTGTTTTTTAAGATAAGTTGGCAGGCTTAGGCCGCAACACCCATTTTGCCAGTCGTTCCCATGGCCATCAGCATGTGATAGGTAATCAACAACTGAGTTAGGGCTAAGGGATAGCTTTGCAGCGTTTCACCCGTGGTGCCGACAATCTTGCCGACTTCCTGGTTGCCCTCTAGGCTACAGAACTGGCCCAGGTAAGGCACGTCACTACAAAGGATGCGCTCGAGCTGCTGCACTTGGTCGGGGGTGGCATGGCCATCAATGGCCAATACGTCCACGGGCTTACCCATATCGCGCTCTAGGCCGAGGCGGATAGCTTTACCCAAATCGGTATCTAGGATATCTGTAAAGTCAGGGTGGGGAATTGTGGGACGCAGCACCAGATTGACGTTCAGCAACAAATCGTTGGCGGCTTCTTCGGCAGCGGTGGGGGGATAGAACGTAACCACCACATCAGCCCACTTTCTCTGGGGACGGATGAAGGCTTCAGAGTCGGGTTCGCGGGCCGCTAAGGCTGCTAATACGTCGGCTTCACCGTAGCCACGCTTGCGGGTATCACGCTTGATTTTCCACTTGGTGCGTAGTTCCTCGGGGGGGGCGAGGTAAACCTTCACGTCATAGGCGTCGCGGGCTATTTTACTGGAGTAGCCCAATAGGCCTTCTACGATGACGAATTTCTTGGGTTCGATGTACTCAGGGGCATCAAAACAACCGGTGGTGTGGTTGTAGATGGGCTTTAGAATGGGTTTCCCCTGACGTAGCAGACCCAGATGCTGCTCAATAATGTCAACGTAATTACAATCGGGATGTAGGGCGGAAATCCCCATTTCCTTACGCTGTTGACGATCGTAGCGGTGATAGTCATCGGTACAGATGGTCGTAACATCATGCTCACCGAGTACCTGGGCGATTCCGCGGGTGAGGGTGGTTTTGCCTGCGGCACTGTCTCCAACAATACCAAGGATGATCGGACGGTCTGCCATGGACGTATCTCCTGCTTCTTTAGATTTTCTTAAACTCAATTGTTAGTCCCATTTTAGGCACCAACGGTACTAGGCTCAAGAATCTGTGTCAGGGAATACGTCTCGCCAAACAAATCGCTGATTGAGTAAAAATACTCATAACCCCCAGGCGCAAAGCGTTACACTTTCATCGGCAGATGAAAAAAATATTAGAAAAATTTAGGTTTCATGACTTAATAAATTTGCCTGGATACGGTTGTTTTGTCCTTAGTGAAGGACGTTTTTGCTAAGGAGCGGTGTCCAAGGGGCGCGATGCTTAGCCCATGAATGTGCTATTAACCGGCTGTTACGGATCTATCGCCAGTCGGTTACCCACATGACCCGTAGCCGATTGAGATCGCAAATCTATCGCTAGTCAGTTACCCATATCACTTTCAGTCGATTGAGATCGCAAATCTATCGCTAGTCGGTTACCCATATCACTTTCAGCCGATTGCGACCGCGTTTAATGGCCAGGGCCAGGGCTTCTTCGGCTTTGCCCATCAATAGTTGTTCGCTCTCTGTGGGGTGCTCCGCATCTGTAACGGCTCCACCAATATGAACATCGAGGGCGGTTTGGGTGCCATCTGGCAGGGAGAGGGGGGCCTCTGTTAGGGCGGTTTTTAGGGTTTCGGCGTACTGGGTGATGGCTTTAAGGTCTAGGCCGGTGAGGCTACAGGTAAAGGTGCCTTGGTTATCGCTAAAGAGCCAAGAGTCTATGGTCAAGTTGTGCTGTAGTGCTTGGGAAATGGCTGACCATAGGGCCTGGTCTTTTTTTAAATTCCCGGGTTCGGGTTGTCGTCGCTCGGGTTTAATGACCAGTAACCCGACGGATTGGAATTCTTCGTTGAGGGGTTGCATTTTCATCTGCTGAAGCAGGGCCCTCGTGGTGCGGGGAACGACGGCATCATTGACTAGGCCTGTGGTGTGGTCTAGCAGGTCTAGGGATTGCAACAGGTTTTGGTAGCTGTGGCGCAGGGTGCTGGCTTTGCGTGTTTGACTGTTGACTTCTTGTTGTTTGGCGAGGAGCTGGTCCTCTAGGCTGCTGGCTTGTCGTTTGGTGCGGGAAATACGCCACTCCCGTTTGAGAAATGTGGGAATGGTGACGAGGAGACCAAAGATCACGCCGAGACCGGTGGTGAGCAATAGCACGGTGGCCAGGTGTTGGCGCTCCAGCTGCCAGATAAAGAAGTTGATGGTGATTAGCTGATCGTTTTGCAGGGCAAATGCGATCGCAAAAAACGCAACCACCAAAGCAAAGATAAGAAATAGTGCCATCGATAAAATAGCCAGCAAACAGCAGTTAACCCAAGCCTAGTGAAACTGACCTTTAGCCCTTATCCATCAAAATTGGGAATTTCTTCAATTTTGGTACATGGGTTCATGCCTAAGGCATGGCTGCGCGATCCCTGGCCCATCCCTTAACCGTTCGTCAGGGTTTACTAAAAGTCTGCCAAAACTAATCTGCCAAATCCCAATAGTTGCAGCAAAATCAGAAGTAGTGTTGTTGCGAGAGGACCCATGCGATGGCTGAGTTAACCGGTTCCTGGCTAGGGTCCTACTGGGATCGCCAGGCCCCCATCCGTTTTGAGGTCACCTTTGTGCAGGCGCAAAATAGCCTCAGTGGTCGGATTATGGATGACAGTCCCCTGGGGGAAGCTCAACTTCAAGGGCAGGTGGTCGGACGGCAGGTCACATTTACGAAACGGTACTTCAATAACCCCAGCTATACCATTCAGTACCAAGGCACCGTCTCAGAGGATGGGGATCATATCCACGGCCAGTGGACCATTGATTCCCGGCATCACGGTGCTTGGGAAGCCCACCGCAATGACAACGATCTGAGTAAGGAACTCAATGCGGTGTTGGCTAAATCCTTGCCAGAACTGACAGGTTCTAAGGCCTAGGCGTGGCCAAGGCGCTGGCTTTTCTATAGCTTGAGCATCACCTCAGGCAATAGCTCCGCTGGGATCTGGTTGAGGGCCTGCTGTTGGCCCTCTAGGCCCAACAGTTCATAGTGCATGGAAACATTACGCACCAAGGCCTTGAAAATAGGGGCATGGGTGGCTGCGGTCTTAGGGGTGGTTTTAAGGGCGGCGACATAATGGACCAATGCCCGCTCCAATTGGCCAGGGGCTGTTTGGTCATTGTCCGACCGGGCTAGCTTGTCGTAGATGCTACCCAGGCAGTGGCGAATGGACGCCAGGTCAATCATGGTGCTTGATGGGGCCAGCTCCGATGCTTTGAGGGCGGCTTCGTAGGCAATCACTGCGTTTTGTTTGTATCGCCCCTCCGGGTCTGCCGGGGCCTCTGGATGGTTGGCCAGTTCCCAAAAGGCTGTGCCCAAGTTGTTATAGGTGCTGGCGCAGGCGGACGGGTCGGTGGTGGGGGTGCGGTAATGCAGGGCATCGCGATAGGCGGCAATGGCATGTTTGAGTAAAAATATGGGCCGCTCGTAGCGGGACAGGCTCCAATAGGCGATGCCCAGATTATTTTGCACGGCGGCATAGTCCAGCGGTGACTGATCGGGGTGGTGGCAGCCTAGGGCTTCGTTATAGGCGGCAATGGCCCGGTGCAGATAGGTTTTGGGCTCTTCGTAGTAGGCCAGTTTCCAATAGACCGAACCCAGGCTGTTTTGCAGGGTGCCGTACTCATCGGAGTGGGTTTCCATGGGCGAGAACGGTAGGGCCTGGCGATAAACGGCCACCGCCTGCTTGAGATGGGTGACTGAGTCATCGTAATTGGCTAGGGCGCTGTAGACGGCTCCTAGGTTGCCGTACAAACGGCTATGGGTTTCTGCATCCACCATGGGGCAGTCAAGCCCGGCTTGATAGAGTGCCGCACTGCGGTTCATGCCCGCAATGAGGGCCTTGCGATCGCGTTGGTGTTGGGCCTGGAGCCAGTGTAGGGTGCCCAGGTCGTTCAGGCCTGCCGCCCGCTGGCTATCGTCCTTCGGTAGCCAGTGCAGATAAAGTTCAAAGGTCTCAATGGCGGTGGCCAGTAGGTTTGGGCGGATGTCCCCGGCTTCGATGAGATCGCGGTAGTGGTTGCCCAAGGTGCGATAGGCCTGGATTAGTTGCTCCGGCGTTGCTCCCTCGGCTTGCCGCTGGGCGATGACGTCTAACGGGTTGGCCACTGTGGTAATCGCGTCAGTGGTAATCGTGTCAGTGGTAATCGTGTCAGCGGTGATCGTGTCAGCGGTGATATCAACCGATGGTGTGGGGCCGCTGGGAGGCTGTTCAGCGGGAGACTGCTGGGCAGGGGGCTGTTGCGTGGGGGGCGGCTCAGGGGCCGACTGACCCACCTGAGTTTCGGTTGCCGCGGCAGCTGCGTTGGCCTGGGTTGCGTTGGCCTGGGTTGCGTTGGCCTGGGTTGTTAGCGGCCTCGCAGCCGGGTGCTTAGCTGCTTCATTTGGCTGTTCAAGCTGGGCGAGGTCTTCGCTGAGAATTTGCCAAATATCGGCGTTCTGTTGCGTCTGCCGAGCATTGCCCTGGCCGTATAGGCCATCTAGTTGGGGCGTGGCTGGGGGGCTAGATACTCCAGCCACGGGCTCGCTGACAAAGGTAAAGACGCCGCTACGCCACTGCCAAAAACCGGGGGCAGACTTTTGTATGGTTCGGTACCAGGGCCATGGGAGCCATAGCACTAAGCTGCTTTCGAGGTGGGGCAACAGGGCCTGGATATTCTCAAGGGAGCGCAAGAAATGATTTTGCGATCGCATCGACTGATGGGTCATGGCGTCCATGCCCACCACTTGAACATTGGGGGTGGGGGTAGGAGTCTGCTTAATCCAATGGGCCAGCTGCACCACCAGATCGGGCTGGGTGGGGTCAAAGGTTAGGGTTGCCAGATCGACCGCCCCAAAATCATCAATACTTTCCGCCGTGGCCACATCCGACTGTAGTCTGTTGACCAACTGGGCCTGCAGACTGTCGCTATCACAGACGGCAATCAAAAGCTGTCGTCTGAGGTTGAGCTGTAGGGAGGTCTTGAGGCCTTCGTACTGGCGTTGATTGAGCCCCAGAACCTTACGAGACCTGAGTTGTGTAGCCACCATAGCGTAGAAAAAGTGTGGGTAAGTTCGAAGCGGGACAATTGCCGGAGAAGGGCAGACATGGGCGGGGCCTAGGCAAGGGTCGGAAATAGGCACTGGGGCTAACCCTTGGGACATTGTCCTAGGACCGTTAGAATGCTAGGCCCATGCCGTGCCTTCCCAGGCAAAACTGTTAATTACCCATCTTTTCCTTAAAAAATAGACAGGATCAGGAATCCAGATGACGAATTGGAACATACTTGGTCGATCCTGCCCGAGTCCTAGGCGCTGCTGTAAACTTGAGATGTGACATTAGCAATGCTGATTCCATCCACGGGTTGAATCTTGAAGCAATGGGCTGGCAGCCATCGTTACGGATAGATTTAAGTCCTAAATCAGTAAATGCTATTCTGCCCCCCTGTGACGGTACCGTTTGGTGCAGTCTAAATCCATTCAATAGGTGAAGTGAACGCTCATCCATGTCGATTACGGTAAAGTCTTCCATCCGCCAGCATCAGCATTCTGTCATCTGCGACCTGGCCGATATGATTGAAGCGACCTGGCAGCGTTATCTTGCCTTATCGCCCTATCATCTCCCCAGCGACCTTGGCCATGTGGAGGGTCGGCTTGAAGGTGAGCGCCTGGTGATTGAAAATGTCTGTTATCAGACCCCAGAATTCCGCAAGTTGCATTTGGAACTGGCCCAGGTTGGTCCCAACTTGGACATTCTCCACTGTGTGATGTTTCCTCGGTTGGACTATGGTTTGCCCATGTTTGGCTGCGACATCGTTAGTGGCCGAGGCCAAATTAGTGCCGCCGTGGTGGATTTGTCCCCCACTAGCCCCGATGGCCTACCGGCCCCCTATCAACTGGCCCTAGAGGGCATGGGGACGGCGGGCTATAGCAATCCGCGGGAGCTACCTTCCTGGGGCCATATTTTTTCCGACTATTGTTGTTTTGTGAAGCCCATTGGCCCCCAAGAAAACCATCGGTTTTTGCAGCAGGTAAACCACTACCTCACCCTCCACTGCACCCAGGCGACGGCTACTCCCCCTGACCCCCACCAGCGGCTCAAGGTGTTGGCCGGGCAGCGCAACTACTGCACCCATCAACAACAAAATGATAAAACCCGTCGCATTTTAGAAAAGGCGTTTGACTCTGCCTGGGCTGAACGCTACATGACTACGGTGCTGTTTGATTTGCCCGTGGAATAGGCCCCCGTTGGGTGCCACGTTTGTTCCCGTGTTTGTCCCGTGTTTGTTTAAACTATGGGCAGTCTTGGTCGGCCTACAGGTCGTCACTATGTGCAGTTCCCTGAGTTAACTATGCCTTCCACATCGGTGCCCTTGGATTCCAAAGCGGCGAGTATCCCCCAATCTTCTGGTCAGCTGATTGTTTTTACGGGGCCTAGTGCGGTAGGTAAGGGCACCCTCCTGCGGCGCTTGCTGGAACGCCATCCAGACATTCAACTATCGATTTCGGCCACCACGCGTCAGCCCCGTCCTGGGGAAGAAGATGGCAAACACTATTACTTTGTGTCCCGTTCTGAGTTTGAGGCCATGGTTCAATCGGGTCAGCTGTTGGAATGGGCTGAGTTTGCTGGTAACTGTTATGGCACGCCACGTCAGCCCTTAGATGCCATGGTGGCCCATGGCCATACGGTGATTTTAGAGATTGAATTGGAGGGCGCACGCCAGGTGCGGACCACGTTGCCAACGGCCCATCAGATTTTTGTTTTACCGCCTAACATGGAGGCGTTAGAATCCCGCATTCGCCAGCGAGGTCAGGATTCTGAAGATGCGATCGCAAAACGCCTAGCCCGAGCCCAAATCGAAATTGCCGCCGCTGATGAGTTTGATAGTCACATCATTAACGATGACCTGGACCAGGCCGTGGCTGATCTAGAAAGGCTGATATTTGGTGCGCAAGATGCGTCGGAAGAGCCTGAGAAACCCTAGCGATGGCCTCATTCAAGTCTTCGGCGGCGATGGGGGCCCCCTTGGAGATGAGCTGACTTAATTTTCCGGGGGCGATGGGGGGACCCCGGCGATGACTTGACTTAATTTTCCGGCGGTGAGGGGGGGACCCCGGCCATCACCACTAGGGACTCAATCACCGACTTAACCAGGGGCGCCGTCACCGTTGAACCATAGGCATCTTCCCCCAGGGGTTCATCGATCACCGCTAGCACCACGTAGCGCGGATTTTCCACCGGGACAATGCCCACAAAGCTAACAATTCGACCATCGCCATATTTGCCATATTCATTGGCTTTTTGGGCCGTGCCCGTTTTTCCGGCAACTCGGTAGTTGGCAACCTGGGCCGGTTTTCCAGAGCCCGTGTCCACCACCTCCTCCATCATCCTCAGCACAGCCTTGGTGTTATCCGAGGAAAAGACCGTCTTTTCCGGGGGCCGCTCAGGTTGCCAAATCAGGTTATCTTCCTGGTCCACCAGGCCCCTCACCACATGGGGGGGCACCAGTTTACCGCCATTGGCTAAGGCCCCGTGGAGCTGCACCTGTTGCATGGGGGTGAGGGAAAACCCTTGGCCAAATGAGGTGGTGGCGGCCTCGACGGCATTGTTGACAAACTGGGGACGACTCTTCAGCTGGGCTGGGGACTCGGCGGGTAGCTCAATGCCCGTGGTTTGGCCGAGACCGAGCTTTTCTAGCCAGTCGTAGTAGTGGGAGCGCTTTAACTGTTCCATAATGTGGACCATGCCCACGTTACTGGAATGGCGCAAAATATCGGTGATGGTGATGGACCCCCGGCCCCCCACTGCCTTATAGTCGGCGTTTTGAATGGTCCACTGGTCGTACTGTAAATTCCCTTCATCGTAGATGTAGTCATCGGGACCGATGGCCCCCGCTTCCAGTGCGATCGCAACATTAATTGGTTTAAACGTTGACCCCGGTTCATACAGGTCACTCACCGCCCAGTTCTTAAACTGTTCCACATCCGCTTCATAGTAGCGATTGGGATCATAGGTGGGGGCGACGGCCAACGATAGAACCGCTCCATCCCGACTGTCCATTACAATCAACGCCCCCCGCTTAGCCCCATGTTGGCGTACGGTGGCCTCTAAGTTACGCTGGACAATCCTTTGCAGACGACTATCCACCGTCAGCTGCAACCTAATGCCATCCCGTTTAGGCAGCTGTTGCAAAGCATGGTTGGGCAACGGCGCATCATTCAGCTCATACAGCAGCTTGTTCTGTAGCGCATACTCCAAACCTGCCTGGGGTTCCCCTTCCAAGTTGATATAGCCCACCAGCTGAGACATCAGCGCCTGCTGGGGATAAAAGCGCTGCTGACTGGGTAACAGTTCTAACCCATCCAGCTGCATGCCGCGCATCCGTTCCGCCAGCTCCTCCGACACATCCACCGCCACCTGGATCCCCGTTTCCTGTGCCTGGAAACGGGCCAAAAGATTTTCCTGGGATTGCCCCAACACCCCTGCCAAGGTTTCCGCCATTTCTTCACGGGAGCTGTTGAACAGCATGGGGTGGGCATAGATGGTGTACACCACCCGATCCACCGCTAGGACGTTGCCCTGCCGATCAATGATGGGGCGTCTCGATGCTCGGGGTACCTGGGGTAAGTTCTGGCGTTGACCCTCCGCCTGGGCCTTAAGCTCGCTGCCTGCCACTAGCTGCAACACGGCCAAACGCACACTCAGACCCATCATTGCCAGCACCATACAGCTCCATACCGTAACCAGCCGGAACCGTGGCGATGACAAGTAACGAGACCGACGAGATGCCCGATTAGGGGATGGGATAGACCGGGGCGTAACCATAGATACTAGGCAAGCAAAACAGATACAACATCCACAGCAAAAATGCCCGGTTACAGTAGACCGCATCTAACGGTAGAACCCGAGTGTTTTACCGTTGCTGCTTAAAAGATGGAGTTAGTAACCCAGCGGATGGGGCATGGGAGCCTGACCCTGAGGCTTTAGGCCGGGCTTAGCCAGCGAGCGCGCTGGAGCGGGTGACACGAAGATAGCACGCTTAGGCTCAAAGGGTCGAAATCCAGACGCTGGCGACTCAGCCTGTTGAGCCATGCTGTGCTTCAGCGTTTCATTGGCGGTGGTCACTTGCTGTGTGGAAACCTTCAGGGATTCCAAATGTTGAAATGAGCGGGCAACGGTTTTGTCCAGATACACCGTCCAACTGTAAATCACCAGGGCGGTTGCCACTAGCCCCCCAGTTAAGACCGTAGACCCCTGTTGTACGCCCACCAGTAACTTAAGACCCAGGGGCAGTTTCGGTGCCTTGGGCAGCTGTCTGACCTCAGCCGGAGCCTGCGGCGTCTTGTCTGGAATGGTTGCAGGAGATTCCAGCGGCATATTAGCCGCAGCCTGGGCAGAGGCGGTGGTCCTAGGCAACGACTTTAAAGGAGTCAGCAATACTAGGTTCTGCGGTTGAGAGTCCCCAACGTTGTCATCCCTATCTTGATCAGCCCTAATGGCAAAACCCACTCGTTTACTCCTTCAATCACATGTTGTCCCTACGGTCTAGAGCCATGTCTGCTCCAAACCCACTGTAGTTACTTTTTCACACACCACCGAAAGATAGCAAAGAATGTCCACTTCGCAAGTATTATTCGGTACGCAATGGAAAAGAATGTCCAACCCGTCTCCTTCATTCCATCGGAATTTCCGAAATCAGGAACCTGGAATAGACCGACTAATGGGCTGGAAATTGAGCCTCATACTACAGGAGCTGGCCCTAAAGGACAACCCCTGACGGCGAATTGAGCTTAAAAAGCGGCAAAGACCAGCAAGGGGCAGGTTCCCATCAGAAACCTGCCCCTTGCTGGTTGATTGATCTTTTCTCGGCTTGACCGTTGGATTAAACCTTATTCAGCCGTCACCAGCTCAGTACTGCCACGACGACGACCACGGGTGAGGCTGTTAAACAACATCTGACCAATGGCCTTAACTAGGTTGCCTTCCAGCTCCTGGAAAAGCACCATGTTGGTGCCAAAGGCATCATTGGCTTCTTCCACAATGCGATCAGCCATGGCCTCATCCACGGGGGCCGCATCAATGGAACTGCGATACTGGGCCTTAAACTCCGCATCATCATCAATGGTGGGGAATTCATAGAACGCAACACCCTCATCGTCCGCCAAGTTCATGGCTCGCTGGGCAATGTTCTTAAGAATCTGACCACCGGATAAGTCACCTAAGTAGCGCGTGTAGGAATGACCCACCAATAGCTCGGGTGACTGGTTAGACACTTCACGAATGCGATCCACATAGGCCTGACCCGCTGGGGAGATGGAAATCTGCTCTTTCCAATTTGGGCCGTAGTAATAGGCCAAATCAGTTTCCAGAGTTTCCTTGCGGTAAAGGTCAGGATAGTGAACCGATGAAACCACAGGATGATCCTTGTGACGCTCCAGTTCCTCTTCCATAGCAGCGTAAACATAGTAGAAGTTCGCCACTAGCTTCCGGTAGGACTTCTTCTCAACAACGCCACGCAAAAAACAGCGCACAAAGCCCACATTCTCGGCCATCGTATGCGCTTTTTGCGTTCCTTTCTTGAGCTTCTCGGCTAAATTGCTGCTCATACTAAAATATCTCGACGGTTAAATGGAGTGTTTAATTAGTGTCCGCTGTACGCGTAGTGGGACGACGGGCTAAATCGTTTTAGCAACAGGCGCATCGCCACAATTGATACCGTAGACCGTTTTGATAAGGCTTTTTATTAAATTTTTTTACGTAAAAGTCATGCTAAGCCCTCCTGGAACGACTACCCTGAAAGACTTAGACCCGTTTTGAGGGAGCTTAACAACAGCACATTCAACTATTCCTTTCGTATCCTTTCGTTATTTTTCGTAATCTTGGCTGGGGTTGACCAGTCCCAGTTGGTCTCTGGACGGGGTTTCCGGTTTCACTTGCCTAGGAACTAGTCAAAAAAACGGTCCAGGGCGGCTTTTAGCTCAGTCAATTCCTCCTCAATATTGCCTTCCGTCGCAGCTCGGCTAATGCATTCGCTGATGTGTTCATCTAAAATCAGCCGAGCGACGCGGTCCAGGGCTCCTCGCACTGCCGCGATCTGCACTAATACGTCGGGGCAAGGTCTGCCCTCATGCACCATGGTTTTGAGGCCGCGTACGTGACCCTCAATGCGGGATAGTCGATTAACAATCCGTTTGAGGGACTCCGCACTGTGGGTGTGGCCCGTGCCATGGGCGTCAGGGGGGTGGGAATGGGCGATCGTGTCTGAAGTGGTGCTCAATGGCTAAAACTAGTAGGTGGGCTAGATGATCAAAAAATAACGAATATCTCCCAGGGAAGACATTCGTTAATTATTGTTACGCTTGCTTCGGGTTTTGTCACCCTGGCTAGTTTTTGTGCCTTTGAGTTGTTTTATTGACCCTGTAGCCAACGGGCAACATCCTTGGCATGGTAGGACAAAATTAAATCGGCCCCTGAGCGCTTAAAGCTCATCATGGTTTCCATTACCAACTTCTCTTCGTCGACCCAGCCATTCAGGGCGGCGGCTTTGACCATGGAGTATTCTCCAGAAACGTTGTAGGCCGCCACGGGCAGATCGCTGGCTTCCTTGACTCGCCAAATAATGTCCATATAGGCAAGGGCAGGCTTCACCATAAGCATGTCTGCTCCTTCGGCAATATCCAGCTCAATTTCTTTGAGGGCTTCCTGCCCGTTGGCCGGGTCCATCTGGTACGTGCGACGGTCGCCAAACTGGGGTGCAGACTCTGCTACGTCTCGAAACGGGCCGTAGTAGGACGACGCATACTTAGCGGCGTAGGACAAAATCGGAATATTTTCGAATCCCGCATCGTCTAGTCCAGAGCGGATAGCTGTGACGAAGCCATCCATCATGCCGGAGGGGGCAATAATGTCGGCCCCCGCATTGGCTTGGGAGACCGCTGTTTTTTT
>CALHGI010000244.1 GCA_938029995.1 uncultured cyanobacterium
ATGGTGGTCACCCAGTCAACATCGCAGGGCTCCTTCATCACTTCCCAATGGATTTAGTCACGCTTCAAGGACTGCTCGACAACGTTTCCTTCGCCGTCCTGTTCATTACTATGCTCCTCTACTGGAGCAGCCTGGCCTTTACAGCCATCCCCTGGCTTAAAGTTTTGGGCACCACCGGCATGGCCATTGCCAACCTCTGCATAGCAGCCCTGCTGATCGCCCGATGGATCGAAGGGGGCTATTTTCCCCTCAGTAATCTGTACGAGTCCCTCTTCTTTATAGCCTGGGGCATTACCGCCATCCATTTCGTCGCTGAGCGCATGAGCAATAGCCTCTGGGTTGGAGCCATGACCGCCCCAGCCGCCATGGGGATCGTTGCTTTCGCCACCCTCACATTGCCCGACACCATGCAGCATTCCGAGCCCCTGGTGCCCGCCCTCAAGTCCAACTGGCTGATGATGCATGTCAGCGTTATGCTCCTGAGCTATGCGGCTTTGATGGTCGGGTCATTGGTGGCAATCGCATTCCTCATTGTTACCCGTGGTCAGGCGGTTGAACTTAAGGGTAGTTCCGTGGGCACAGGCGGATTTCGCGATCGCAAATACACCCTCAAGCGCCCCCCCGAAGCCTCGACCGCCGCCACCATCGCCACCACCGGGGGCGGCACCGCCGTCCTAGAACAGCCTAAAGCTGCCGCCCTATCCATGCAGCGCCTCACCCTAGCCGACACCCTAGACAACATCAGCTACCGCATCATCGGCCTGGGCTTCCCCCTACTCACCATCGGCATCATCTCCGGCGGCGTCTGGGCCAACGAAGCCTGGGGCTCTTATTGGAGCTGGGACCCCAAAGAAACCTGGGCCTTAATTACCTGGCTAGTATTTGCCGCCTACCTCCATTCCCGCATCACCAAAGGCTGGCAAGGGCGAAAACCCGCCTTCATCGCCGCCACCGGCTTCGTCGTCGTCTGGGTCTGCTATTTAGGCGTAAACCTATTAGGCAAAGGCCTACACAGCTACGGCTGGTTTTTCTAATGGCATAAATGCTGGACCTCAAAAAACGCTGGACCAGGCCTCGGGCGCATCAGGAGGGTGGGCCGCCCTCCCCAAAAAAATCTAACCGATACATGGGGGGCCGTGCCCGCCCTACGCCACCCCAGCAAACAATGCCTCAAACGATTGCGCCTGGGCCTCCGCACCCACCACAATCTCCACAATTTTATTTTCAGCCCCCGCCTCCCGCAGCGCCGCAATACAAACCTCAGCCACTTTTTCCCTAGCGATCCCCCCCTCAAATAGCGAATCCGCCGAGGCCATTACAATCGCCTCCCCACTATCCTCGCTACGCAACCCCCCAGGCCGCACAATCGTATAGGTCAAACCACTTTTGGCAATGTAAGCCTCCGCCTGTTTCTTCCAAAACAACACCAGCCAAAACAAATTCAGCGGATGGAAAAACTTCGACACACAGAGGGATGACACAATCACAAACCGCTGCACACCGGTTTCCCTAGCCACATCCACCAAGTTCTTAGTTCCCACGAAATCCACCTGATAGGGACCCGTCACATCAAAACTCGGAGCGGCCCCCGTCGCACAAATCACCGCATCACAACCCGCCATGGCCGCCCTCAGGGTGTCGGGCTTCAACACATCCCCAACCACCACATCAACCACATCGGAAAAATCTGCCTTGGCCCGATCCCGCACCATCGCCCTGGCCGACATCCCCGAACCCTCTGCACTGAGCTGGGTCGTCACCCACCGGCCCGTTTTACCCGTCGCACCCACAACCAATACTTTCATCACAGATCCTCTACAGCAATCACCACAGTTGATGTCTCACCCCATCAAACTATCAAACTGTAACGATGACTGCACTACAGGGATAAATGCTCTGTTATGAATAGCTTGGGCAATATGTATGTGGCTAATAAAGCAGCCAAGTTTCCCAGCTTTACATTTGACTGTCCGTATCTTTGAAAATCGTTAAGTCTGCAATGAAAAAATTGTGCTCCTCAAAAAATCGATTAAACTTAATGAAACACAATAGAACTTATACAGGTGGTCAAAATAGTCGAATATGACTGTCGTCCTTAAGTCTATATCCGTAGTTTGACGATAGCTACTTATTTTTTTTACTCAGTACCCTAGGACCATGGCGATCATTAATTGACTTATCCCGTGGGTCTAATCTCTGTAGATGTAGCTCAAAGTTATCGCCCAATCGTTAACAATCATTCCCTACAGGTTGCTAGTTCAGCTGTGGGTTATCTTTGAAAATTTTTTAACTTTATGGACGTGTCCTCTACGCAATACCCTCAATCAGGCATCCCCAACATTGCACCGATGGCAACTATACCAGGGCCAACGGTAGCCGATGGTAGTGAAGGCTGTCAGACACCAGACACCATCGTTTTTGAAGGGTATTACGTTGGCAATATGGAGATGTTTGCCGACATTGATACCGTGGCCCACTACCTAGACTCCCATCAAGGGTGGTTTTCCCGCTGTGCTCAGCCAATGGATGTTAAGCCCATTGGCCACAACGGTTATGCCATCTCCCTAGGTCGCTTTGGCAGCCTCAATTTTCAGATTCAGCCCAAAATCGGCCTACATCTGCTGCCCCAAAACCAGGGGGTTTATCGCATCGAAACGATCCCCGTACCCGGTCATGAACCCGAGGGCTACGATGTGGACTTTCAGGCGGCCATGTCCCTAGCTGAAAAGCAACAGCAGGAACTGCCCGTTGAGCAAGCGACCCATGTGGAGTGGGAACTTAATTTACAGACCAAGGTTCAAATGCCTAAGTTTATCCAGGCATTGCCCCAGTCATTGGTCAAAGCATCCGGTGATAAGCTGCTCAACCAGATTGTTCGGCAAATTTCTAAGCGCCTTACCCACAAGGTGCAGGAAGACTTCCACACCATGATGAACCTCCCCCTGCCAGGGCGTAAACGCCGACGTTAGATTGCTGCGTTCCTGAGTTGTTCAATGGGCTTTAGATAGCTGGCCTCCGGCTCTTGGGCCACCTGGCAAGCCCGTCGATCAATTGACAGAAGGTCTTCACCCCAAATCACATGCCCCAGTTCAAAGCCGGTGCCCACGTCGGGGCGCCAGTCTTTGCTGATGAACTTTTGACTACAGTCAACCACCCCACCATCGAACAGGTGGCCGATGGAAAAATAAACATCCTGCAAAATTTGTGGCACCGAGGGTCGGTGTAGCTGTCCCCTGGAATTAACGCTGCGGGCCTTATATTTAGCCCTAGGAAATAATCCATATAGGTTTTTAAGGGTGGCCGACACCAGGGGCTGGTCCTTGAGGCTAGTAATCTTAAAGGCACTCACAGAGATGCGACAGTCCACCTCACTGAGCAGTTTGGGAGCCCACATTTCTGCGTAGCGCACGGGGCGAGTTAATTGGTTGGGGTAGGCAATACAGGGCAGGGTATCGGCATCTAGCACCGCCATCCCCCCATCTAAAATGTCATAAAGGCCATTTTTACTGGCAATGTCCGCTAAAGATATCGGTGAGCAAACCCCCTCGACAATCAGAATCTCAGCTTGGGGGCTCGCCTGGCGCAACCCCTGAAGCACCTTAGATAGCACGGTCATCCCCACGGTTACCGGCGGACCTTTGGGGTAGCCCAGGTTAGGTTTGACTAAAATTCGCGTTGCCCCTTGGGCCGCCACTGGCGGACTATAAATAAAGTCTGCCACCTTAACCGTATGCGTGTTAGCAGTGTGGACCTTAGCACTGGAGGTGGCAGGTTGCCCCCCTTGTTTTTGAGTAGTCTGAGCAGCCATGACCTTTACGGTGATAACCCGCGGTTTTAAGCAGGAATTTGAACGATGGACCGATGCGCTGGAAACCGCCAATGGTCTAAGACCACAGCTTAAAAGCTGGTTCGTTGACATTCGCATATTTGACGGCAAAAGCCTGGTGTGGATGTACAGCAAGCTGCGCGCCCATCCAGAGTACATTGGCCCTGGCACCTATGATCGTCTGGGTCGGTTGTTTATGGCCGAAGGCCAAGCCAAAGCCGCTGGCCGCTCACAATGGAATATCCAAGGTCACCCATTCAATTGGGGTGAGCGCACCTACCTAATGGGGGTGATCAACATAACACCCGATAGCTTTAGCGATGGCGGTCAATTTAATTCTGTGGCGGCGGCCCTAGAACAAGCCCACAGGCTGCTAGGGGCCAAGATCGATATTTTGGACATTGGCGGTCAGTCCACCCGCCCAGGGGCTGAACAGATCTCCCTAGGGGAAGAGCTAAATCGAGTTGTGCCGGTGATCGAGGCTATCCGCCAGGATAAAACCCTTGCTCAAGCCGTCATTTCCATCGACACCACCCGGGCCACCGTTGCCCGTGCGGCCATCGAAGCCGGGGCCGACATCATTAATGATATTTCCGGAGCGACCTATGAACCCGACATGCTTAAGGTTGCCGCCGAAACAAAGGCACCCATTATTCTGATGCATTTGCGAGGTACCCCGGAAACCATGCAACAGATGACTGACTATGACGACCTATTGGGTGAGATGTCAGCATTTCTACGTCAGCAAATTGAACGGGCGCTGGAGGTGGGGGTACCCAGGGAAAATATTTGCATTGATCCGGGTATTGGTTTTGCTAAAACCTATGCCCAAAACCTCGAAATTTTGCGACGATTACCGGATTTGGCAGCACTGAACTGCCCTATTTTAGTGGGGGCATCCCGCAAAAGTTTTATCGGTTGGATCTTAGATCAGCCAGATCCCCATCAGCGGGAATGGGGCACAGCGGCGGCCTGTACGGCGGCGATTGCCGGGGGGGCTGATATTCTGCGGGTACATAGCGCCTCCATGGTTGATGTGGCCCAAGTTGCCGATGCGATTTGGCGACAGTAAACCGAGCTAGCCATTATGGGGGTCACCGCCGACAAGTTGGGCAATATCAAATTAATGAATATTGATATCAAACCGTGACAAGTTACCGGAAATTTACGTAAATCTGGGCAAGGAATAGGTTGTAAAGTCCTAGCAACAGTGGCTACGGCTGAAAACCGAGGCCGATGGCTGTGATAAAGTCAGCACGGGTGAATTAGGTTTCCAGCCATTGGTGATTTAGGGCATTAAACCATCCATAAAAAGGACCAGAACGTCATGACAGACTTTTTTAGCAGTAATCATCCCAAGGAACAGCAACACCGTTTTTGGAAGTAGACATCGCAAACGGCTGACTGCACTCACCCGTTTGCTGCCTCCATAGCTGTAGCCACCTAAAGCTTTCAGGCATTCCCTATGGCTTGCACCAAGTTAGATTTTTCAGCCTGAGCGCCGGTCATATCGCAACTATCTGGTTAAGAAAAGAGGAGACCCATGGGACAAAAACTGACAGTTCTTGTGTTGTTAAGTACTGTGCTCAACTTGGTGACAGGGGCGACGGCAAAGGCCAGTGGCTTGAATGACCTGTCAGCATCAAACCCTATCGGCACCTCCCTATCGGCACCGCTTGAGCCAATCACAGAAACGGGGCCCATAGAAACGGGGCCCACAGAAATGGAGCCCATGGAAATGGGGCTTCAATCCTCCAATAGGCCTGAAGTATCCCCTACGGTCCATGGGCCTACCGCCTCTGTCGTCTCCCCTGGAGCAGTTGAACAGACCGATATTGATCAGACCGAGGGGATACCTTTAGCTGCCGCTATTCAGCCAGAGGAAATAGGTGGCGCGCGTCAATCGGGCATTGTTCTAGGGCAGGTAC
>CALHGI010000245.1 GCA_938029995.1 uncultured cyanobacterium
GCCCCCGCTAAACCCTTCTATATTCGTCAGTACCGTCACATTGGTGGATGTGTTGTTCTGGAGGTCAATGGTCACCCCTGTCGTATAAGCGCCATAATTCAGGGTGTCTGTATCTGCACCGCCATCAAGGCTGGGCAACGCTACTCCTTCGGCCAGGTCAAAGCGATCGTTGCCAGCTCCAGGTAAAACTGTTTCAAACCCTTGAAAAACAACGCTATTGAGGGCGCCCGTGTCTACACCATTGAGGGTAACCACATCGTCCCCACTAGTACCATGAATGGTATTAGAGCCAAAGCCACCCATAACGTGCTGAATATTGCTAATGCCCCCAGTCCCAGACGCACTACCTGTTTCTAAGTCGATAATAACGTCTGTAATGTAGTTACTAAAATCAAGGATATTGTTACCAGTCCCCCCATCAATAGAACCCGATAGGGTGGCGGTTCCATTGTCAAAGATAAAACTGTCATCACCACCGGCACCGTGAATATTTTGAATGCCGTCAAAACTAATGCCTTTAAAGGTTCCAGCATTTTCCCTTGATAAGGTAATCGTGTCGTTACCCTCGGTTCCCTGGAGTATGTCACTGGTGGTGTTGCTAGCTGCAATGGCACCGACGTTCTCAAAGCTTAAACCGTTACTAAAAAGACTATTTAGGTGGCCCTGGTTGTTGTCAGTTATGGTCCAAGTGGTGATCTGTGCAGGCCCCTGTAGAGTACCTGCCCCAAGAATAGTGACGGGGTCTTTAAATGCGGCGGCTCCCCCATCCGCCACCGCATCATAGAGGATGACAGTTCCCGTATGGTCAGGGCGACCGATGGAGATATTGGTAAATCCATCTTTGATGGCTAGCAGGTCATTTCCTAAAAGGTTTAGTGCTCCACTGGTCGTATTTGCTCCCACGTCAATAGTTTGACTAGGACTCCAGGGCTGTAGAGACAATGTATTGCCACTAACAGAATTGTTGCCACCAATCAAGGAAATCCCGTCGCCTTGAATGCTAATATCATCAGCATTTAAGGTGCCGGAAACTTGTGCCACGTTCTGGGCGATTAGGCTAACATCTCCAGTACCTGCATCCAGGGACTCAATTTCGATCGTTTCACCGAAAATCGTGATATCTCGCCCTGAGGTGTCAATCAGGTCCCCCGCCTGTTCTACCTGGAATAGGCCAATGCCATCATTGTCCGCATCCGCGATAAATGTGATCGAACCGCTGCCCGGTTGAAACCGCAGCTCATTATCTCCCCCTAAATTCCCAATAGTAATGTTGTTATTTGCCTGGAGGACAATGTTGGCATTCCCGCTCCAGAGTTCGAGGGTGGTTTCATGGATGGTGAATACGCCGCTGTCACCGTCATCAGCGATCACCGTACTGATAGTGGGTAGGAGCAATGCGGCGTCGCCGTTGGCCGCCCCCGTACCGTCAATGATTTCAATATTATCTGGGTCAAATAAGATGCTGCCAAAGTTTCCTTGGGGGGCACTCACATCAAACGTGCCATCAAAAAACAACTTTGATTTGCCCGAAATTTCAATAAAACCCCCGTCTCCGCTTAGTTCTCCCCCTTGCACTTGGGCCTCTCCCCTAAAGGAGGTTGCCTGGTCGGCCCAGACAATAATCTGGCCACCGTTCCCTTGGTGTAGAGCATTGGCACTGAGGGTGGTGTCTTGATCCACATGGGTATGGCTGGCATTGGGGAGTGGCCCAGCCCCTTGATAATTTCCCCCGATGTAAATTTGTCCCCCCTGGTTACGGCCATCGGCATTGATGTCAGCCTCTATCAAGGAGACCTGGTGTCCCAAAATGGCAATCTGTCCGCCCTCGTCCCCGGCGGTGTGAACAGTGCCAGATAGTTTGGTCTCTCCTATGGCTGGCGCTAGCCTAGGGATGCTCTGGGCCAGCTGAGGGGTGCCATCGGCTGCAATTTCAAGGGTGTTGGCATGGTGGCCCGCCCCTTGCCCTGTTAAAAGGGCCGGCAGCTGCGTTGGGGCGATGGTTGCTTCTGTACCATCCCAGGGCTCAATTTCTAAGGCCAGTAACTGGCCCGTTTGACTCAGGTTTACCCGACTGCTGTTGGCTACGGCGGCGATGGTGATGGTGCCATCCGGTGCACTTAAGCTGCCCCCATTGACGACACTGCCCCCTAGTAACCTTAGGTTGTGTCCTGGGGGAACGGCTAAATTTCCCAGGTTGATTAGATGGCCAGGGTTAGAGACAAAGGCAAACCCCTGGGGCGGACCCCCTAAGGATTGATAATGTGCCTGATCAGTAAACCAGCCTTGCTCAAACCCGATGGCATCGGCGGTCGCCGCGTTAAAGTCTCCCTGGAGATTAAGACGGGCATTGGGGCCAAAGAATAGGCCCGCGGGGTTGATCAGCCACAGGTTGGCACCGTTAGATACCCCTAGGCTGCCATCAATGGTGGAGGGCTGTAGGCTCGTAATCTTGCCGAGAATATTTTCAACGGAGTCTGGGGCAACAAAGGTCACCGTCTGAGTGGTATCTACATTGAATGACTCAAACTGATGGAACAGATTTGTGGTGTCCATCGATTGGACACCACCGGTGATCTGAATGTCTAAGCCCTCTGTTGTAGCGGTGGTGCCGGTGGTATTACCTAAGGGGGTGATTTGTCCCCAGGCTGGAGAAATTCCTAGAGACCATATACCTAGCCAGCTCGCGATTGTTAG
>CALHGI010000246.1 GCA_938029995.1 uncultured cyanobacterium
AATGCAGGCCGTTACCCAAGCAAAGGACATGATTGTCAGGATCAATTTCCCACGGGAGGCGTTGATATTAGCAAAGATAGCTGAGATCCTATTCAATTTTTGTATCAAACTGGTCTTAATCATAGGGCTGTTTTTCCTATATCAATTACCTGTAACCTGGACAGTTTTGTTGTCACCTGTCGCTTTAATCCATCTAGTATTGCTAGGTATCGCTTTGGGTATTTGGCTAGCGCCTATTGGTAACCTATATAAAGACATCTCAAAAGCTACAACATTTTTACTCTCATTCTGGTTATTGCTAACTCCTGTGATTTATCCAATTCCACAAACTGGACTGATGCAGGGCCTGGTAAAAATTAACCCCGTTGCGCCACTACTGACAACAACCCGTGAACTAGCAACTACCGGCATCATCAGTAATCCAGAGGGGTTTTGGCTCGCGACTGGGTTAATGGTTTTTCTGTTATTACTAGGGTGGCTATACTATCGCTTAGCGATGCCTTATATTGTTGAGCGGATGAGTTCATAGGTATGATTTCATTTTCCGGTACTTCTCAGGATATTCAACCTATTGAAACTGACGTAGAACGCCCCATTGTTTTATCTGTCGATGGAGTTTCTAAAAAGTTTTGTCGCAGTTTGAAACGCTCATTGCTCTACGGGGTACATGATATTGCATCAGAGATGGTGGGGCTTCGCCACAGCCAAGACACCCTGAGGAATTGGGAATTCTGGGCGCTCAAAGATGTCAACTTTAACCTCCGTAAGGGAGACGCGTTAGGACTCATCGGTAAAAATGGTAGCGGTAAATCAACCCTATTACGTATCATTGCGGGCTTAATTAAGCCCGATGCGGGGACTGTGACCGTGCATGGGCGGGTGGCTCCACTCATTGCCCTTGGCGCTGGATTTAGTCCTGTCTTAACTGGTCGAGAAAATATCTATGCCAATATGTCAATTTTAGGGCTATCCACTAAGGAAATTGACGATTGCTTTGATCGCGTCATTGATTTTGCAGAAATTGGTGACGCCATTGATTCTCCTGTGCAGAACTATAGTTCTGGTATGGCAGCGAGATTAGGCTTTGCAACAGCGATTCACACTGAGCCAGATATTTTACTAGTTGATGAGGTATTGGCCGTAGGTGATATTAAATTTAGGGAAAAATGTCACAGAAAACTATGTGAGATTCGAAAAAAAGGGACATCCTTAATATTAGTAAGCCATAGCAACCATGAAATATCTAACGTGTGTAAGTCAGCTATTTACTTAGCCGAAGGGAAGCTAGTGGATAACGGACCAGTATTTTCAGTGTTAGATCGGTATATCCAAGATTTATCCCCAACTGATGAATCGAATCGATCTGAAAGTACATCTCAGTTAGACATCATTAAGCATGTCAATGAGCATTCAAAGTTAAATATTACTGATTTGTACTTTAAAGATAATCAGGAAGTAAAAATAAAGGCTCCATCTACAGGGGAAATAGTTAGTTTCTGTATCAAATGTACTGTTCAAGAAACTATCAATGACATCAATCTCTATGTGATTATCCGATCTGAAGATGGAGGGAGCTTTCGACTTAATATAAGCAGCTTCCATGATCAAGCTGCCTTACCTTCCGTCGAACCTGGAGACTATGAACTCAGGTTAGAAATACCCTGTCTCGTGCTCAACCCTGGTCATTACTCTATGGATGCATATATCAAAGAAGATTCGCTATATACCCATGCTGTAGTTGAGTCCTTTCGATTTAAGGTTAATGGCAAAGCTGACATAAATCAGAACTTATTCTATCAACCGAGAAACTGGTGTGTCCTTAAAGATACCCATTAGATAGACTTATTTTAGATGTTATATCGGCTTAATTGAAGCCTGTTTTATTTAAGAGAATGGAGATATATTAAATGCCTAGGGTTACTGTTTTAATGTCAGCTTACAATAGCGAAAATTATCTTTTAGAGTCTATCGAAAGCATCCTTAGTCAAACATTTAAAGACTTTGAATTCCTGATTATTAACGACGGTTCTATAGACAGTACGCGAGAAATTGTTTTATCTATTAATGATCCAAGGATTCGCCTGGTTGATAATTCTAAAAATCTTGGTCTAACGCTCAGTCTCAATAAAGGATTGCGCTTAGCCAATGGCGAATTTGTGGCGCGCATCGATTCTGATGACATAGCTGAACCAACAAGGCTAGAACGCCAGGTAGACTACTTGGATACACACCCTGATGTAGCGTTGCTAGGAACATGGCATACAGAAGTTGATGCCGATGGGAATTTTGTGGGTATGTGGGACTTACCCAGTACTTGGATACAAATTCGGTGGGCGCTGTTCTTTTATACACCTTTTGTTCATAGTTCCATTATGCTGCGCAAAGCTTTAGTGCTTGATCAAGTGGGCTTTTATAATGAAGCACTCTCTTATTCCCAAGATTATGAACTGTGGGCCAGAATTGCAAAGGTTTTGCCGACCTTTAGTTTAAATGAGCGCCTTGTTAAGACTCGAGTCAATCCTTTTTCAATGACGGCAACCTATGGGGAGAGAGCCCTAGAAGGATTTCGAATACGGGCTACTACGGTATCTCAACTGCTTGGTCAAGGAGAGAGTGACGCCCCCACGCAGGTAGAGCGCCTGAATAAAATGACCATGTTTTTAAGTGGTTTTAGCTATAATCCCGATCTGAGATTTCATGACTTCAACGCAACAGATGTCATTCAGGTTGTTGAGGAACTTATTCAGCTACATGCGGCATTTTGTCAGTCTTATAAATTGAGCAAAAATGAATGTAGAACCCATCGTATGGAAGTGTACTCTGCCATTTCAACTCGTCTTTTTGAGTTAGCCAATATCCATGTGGGGCAAGATTCTCATCTAGTTTGGCAAGCCCTTGCCCATATTGCTCGCTTAAAGCCGCAAGGTATTTTTACCAAACGATATTTTAGGCTTGCACTTAAATCTCTTATGGGCTTACAAACGTTTAACTTTGCAGGCTCATAAAATTTTCTCCTCCAAGTATGCGATAAGTTTATAGGTCAATAAGGATGATAACCACTGATAGTCATACCTCGCAACTACTAGAGACACAGTCTATAGCGACTGAAACAACCATTGCCTTGGTGCCCTGGGGCGACACCTGGGAGGATTGGTTTGATAGTGTTGGAGTTTCCTTTGAGACCTTTTGCACTGAGCTCACTGGTGGTTGGAAAAATAATTATATTGATGCTCTTAGCTTAGTTGGTGTGAAGGTCGTTATGATTTATGCCTCTGCGCGGGTCACAGAACCGTCACGGTTTATTCATCAACCTACCGGTGCAACCATATGCTTGCTGCCTATTTCTAAAGTGTATGCTGCCATGCGTCGTCGCATGATTCATCCCCACCCTTCCCTTGGCTATTACGAAAGTTTTGAAAAGCTATTTGGGGATGTTCGAGGGGTAAATCGTCGATTTTTGAGCTTGATAAAGCACATTGCCCCTTATGTAGCGATGCCTATTGATCTTTTACTAAAAGAGCTCAAGCACCATGAATGTAGCGCTATTCTTTGTCAAGATTATGAGCAATCGCATTTTGATATCTGTGTTTTGCTAGGCAAATTCTTAAGGTTGCCTGTTTACACCACATTTCAAGGCGGTAAATGTGACTATAACCAGATTGGGCGTTGGCTGAGGCCTTTTACCATGAGAGCCTGTAATGGGTTTTTAATTGGCACACAAACAGAAATAAGCCGAGTGCAGGATCGCTATAGGGTCAAATCTGAAAGAATCAACCAGCTTTTTAACCCAGTAAATATTAACCGGGCCCAGGCTATAGATCGCTGTGAAGCACGGACCACATTTAACATTGCTGAGACGACGAAGACTGTGGTTTGGCATGGGCGTGTGGATTTTGCCCAGAAGGGTTTAGATATATTATTAGCTGCTTGGGAACAACTTTGCTCTGAGCGTCCAGGACAAGATTTACGACTTATGCTCATGGGCACGGGAACAGATGCTAATCGACTTCAACAACTGCTGGCATGCTTAACGGCAAAGAATATTTTCTGGATCAATGAATTTATTAATGACCGTAGTTATATTCAGCGATTTCTTTCGGCCGGAGATGTTTATGCTTTTCCATCCCGTTATGAAGGATTTCCCGTAGCTCCCATTGAGGCGATGGCTTGTGGTTTGCCCGTTGTGGCAACTAACGCTGATGGTATTCCCGATATTTTTTGTGGGGGTGAAACCTCGGGGGGGATTGTTGTGCCAATAGATGATACTGAAGCTTTTTCTAAGGCTTTGGGGCAAATGATTGATAATCAATCTCTGAGGCTAAAGCTAGGAAAAAATGCTCGTCAGCGAGTGGAAACGGCGTTCTCTTTAGATGCAGTTGGTCAACAGCTGTATGAAATTCTTCTGCCATCTAACGGAGATGGTAAAGGTAGAAAACAGGAGGCACAAAATGCCTAAAATAACAGTCCTCCTCCCAACCTATAATAATGAAGACTACATTGCGCAGTCTTTAGAAAGTATCATCAATCAAACATATTCTGACATAGAAATTCTCATCATTAATGATGGCTCTACCGATAACACGCGAAATATAATCTCATCATTTCAAGATTCTAGAATTTGTGTGATTGATAATGATAAAAACATTGGTTTGACTCGGAGTCTGAATAAAGGTTTGCTTCTTGCTAAAGGGGATTTTATTGCTCGGCAAGATGCAGATGATTTGTCTGAACCACAAAGGCTAGAAAAGCAAATTGATTTTCTAGAAAAACATTCTGACATTGTGTTTGTGGGAACAGGATATCAAGAAATTGATGGTCATGGAAATATCCTGGGAGAATACACCCTACCTTCTAGGAATAAGGAAATTTGCTGGGGTCTTCTCTTCTAT
>CALHGI010000247.1 GCA_938029995.1 uncultured cyanobacterium
GGCCCAGGTCCAGTCTTCGAAGTTGCCAAACACCAGGGGTAAATCTAGCCCGTGGAATGCCCCTAGCTCTGGAAACTTGGGGGATGGCCAATCGATTAAATAGCTATAGACTGGTGCCTTCGCCCCATAGGTCTCTGCTAAAACCGCATGGGGATAGTGCATGTGGATCGCCGTGGCTAGATCCACTAACAGGTCTTGATCACTACGGTGGGGCAATGATTTTTTGACCTGGGCCACCAGGGTGTCGATTTGGCTGCTAGTTAGCCCGAGCTTGCCTAGAAATTCGTCCGCTAGCTGACCGTGGGGGTCTTGGCCGGTGTAGGACAGAAGCAGTGAGTGATTTTCCTGGCTCAGGGTGCCTTGCAAAATGGGTTTTCCGCTGCTGGCTGCCCGTTCTAGGGCCTCGGTGGTGATGAGGTCGGGACTATACCACGGCATGGGTTGGGTGAAATTTTGCGATCGCATATACCGCTGCACCTCCCGTTCCACCCGTTGCATGGTGCTCCCATCCCCCCGGCGCAGCCCCTCCAGCGAATCCACTTTGGCCGCCTCTAATACCTGTTGCAATAGCGCTTGTCGGTCCACCGCCATGGGCCAAACATCATGGACTCCACTTTGCAAAATAGCCCGATTAAACAAGGGTTCAGTTTCAGGTCTGGTGAGCAATAGCGCCACCAAAAAAGAACCTGCCGACTCCCCCATCAGGGTGACATTTTGCGGATCGCCACCAAACTGAGCAATATTTCGCTGGACCCACTCCAGGGCGGCCCACGCATCCAGCAGTCCATTCACATTAGACTGCTCAACCCGCTCCCCCCCTAGGGAAGACACATCGAGCCAGCCCAGTATCCCCAGTCGGTACTGCACATTAACAAAAACCACATCCCCCCGGGAGGCAAAATTCGCCCCATCATAGGTGGCATGACCGTTGCCGCCAGCCACTAACCCCCCCCCATGGAACCACACGATCACCGGCCGATGCGCCCGCTCGAGGCTGGGTGTTGTCACCGTCACCGACAAACAATCCTCCGACTGTTGCCGCAGGGACCGCTCACTGTTACGGCTGGTTTGCTGCATACAGCTGGGACCGGGCTGGCTGGCGTCCAACACCCCCGACCAAGGTGATACGGGCTGGGGTGGCTGAAACCGTAGGTCTCCAACTGGTGGAGCTGCAAAGGGGATTCTGCCATAGCGCAGCACGCCCTTTCCATGGCGATACCCCAGCACTTTTCCCTCGGTGGTGGTCGCCACCAAACTGTTGTCTATGGCCTCTTCATCCAAAAAAGACTGGGGTGCCCGCTTTAAAAGTGTTTCCTGGGGCCATCGGTGGACATAGACACCACCCGCCGCCACCACCATGGCTACCCCAACAGCGCCAATTACTTTTGAATAAATGCCCATGGCGCCACCCCTGCAACCCTAAAACCCTTCTCCCCAAGCATCAGTTCCGGGGGTGGTTTGAGCCACCTTAGGTTGCGTTTCCCTGGCTTCCATAAACCGATTAGTGGAGAGACATTCCACCCCAGCAGGCAAGATAACGTCAGACTTGTAGTAGCAGGCAAACTGACCATTGACTAAACCAGAAACCTGGCTAAAGTCGGCATTGGCCACGTCTATCCGTTTCTCACCGTGGGCAAATATTGTGCCTCGGAACATGCCTAGGTAGGCAAATTTCTCGCCCCTGAGACAGTAAAACCGGGCTCCGGCCATATAGGCATGGCTAAAATCCGTTTCAGCAGATGTGACCGTCGAGCTAAAATCCGTTTTTGCTAAACTGGCTCCCACCAAGGTAGCCCCCGATAAGTTGGCCCCATTAAAACTGCATTTAGCCAGATTAGCCCCGGTAAAGTTGCACCCCGTCAGGTTGGCCGCCGTAAAGTTTGTACTTTCTAAATTGCATCCCGTAAAGTCCGTACCGGTTAAATCAGCTTGCCTAAAATTAGCGCGGCTGAGGTTTGCCCCTTTGCCGATGGCTTTGGGCTGAATCTTGGTTACGGGCTGATTAATCGGCACCACCGTCTGAAACCGATAGCCCTGTCCTTCAAGTCGAATAAAACGGCTGTTGTGAATTACGGTGGGATGATGGTCATCCAGGGCGTCAGCATTGAGCCCTGGGTAGTGACCAATAAATGTAGACCCGTCGATATGGGCCCCGGATAGTAAAACGTCGATATGCTCAGTTTCTGGGGCAAACGATGTATTCATCGGGTCCCGATCGATGTGCCCCCCCAACACATAGCTTTGATTAAGTGTGGCCCCCGCTAAGCTAGCGTCACCGGTTTCTAGGATGATTAGTTTTTTGGCCCCGTATTCTGCCTGGGGCTTAGGACGAACCGCATTGACAGGGTTTAGTTTTAGAGATTCAGGTTTTTCCATTTGCCGTTGCTGATTTAGAGCATGAACCGATCGATTAGACACGCTATGGGGCAGTGTCTTTCAAGTAAAATCATTCCGAGGATCAGCAACGCCTTCCATTTAATTTGGCTGCAAGGACTGCAACCCTTTGGAGGGTAAGGTGCAAGCTGATGCCAGAACCACTGGGCTTGGATCGATGCTAGAACCACTGAGTTAGGATCTAGTACCTCCGGATTTTAGCTAGCAACTTTGCGTGATCCCACCCATATTCACAGAACTTATACCGCCGCCCC
>CALHGI010000248.1 GCA_938029995.1 uncultured cyanobacterium
CGTCTAGCATCGATTATGGATGAGCTGTCGTTTCCGGCTAACCATCCTATTTTTAGGGAAGGTGAGGAGGGTCGGTCGCTCTACATCGTTGTATCGGGGCGGGTAAAGGTGCATTTGAGATCGCAGGAGCTCACCACCCTAGAGAAAGGCACCTGCTTTGGTGAAATGTCCCTGTTTGATGCGGAACCGCGATCCGCCTCGGTGACCACCCTCAACCCCTGCGACTGTCTGGTGCTCACCCAGCAGCAGCTATATGAAGCCATTGACGAAACCCCAGGCATCGCCGTAAATATTATTCGCATGCTGTCCCGCCGCATTCGCGAAATTAATAAAGAGCGTAACCGCCAGCCGTCTAACCAGCCCACGAAGCTTTCGCCCATGCTTCAGGACGCTCTACAGGAAGTTAGCCCCACGGCGAGTCTCCATAACCTTAACCCTGCGGCCCAGGTAGTTCATCCGGCGGCCGCAACGCCCCAGGCAAGGCAGCGCCACGACAGCCCGTGGCCTCTGTGAGCAATATGTGAGCCATCGGTCAGGAAAGTTCAGTCGGGGTCCATGGGCAGGCCGTCTTTAGGTCATAATGCATGGAACGCAGGGGGCGGCTTTCCATGGACGATCAACATTCGGATATACGGCCAGATCAACGACCCGGCAAACGGCTGGGGAAATGGCTGAAGTTTTTGGGGATTGCGATCGCAACCATCCTCCTAATTGGAGTCATTCAACGCTACGGCCTTAGCCAGCTCCGGGCCAATGTGGAAAGCCTAGGCGTTTGGGCCCCCCTAGGCCTATTTTTCCTCCGATTTACCAGTGTTGTTATTCCCGCCCTACCAGGGACCGCCTATTCTGTTCTCGCCGGAGGGCTGCTGGGTTTCCCCCAGGGACTAGCCGTCATTTGTCTGGCCGATGTCTGCTCCTGCAGCCTCAGCTTTTTCCTCTCCCGACGATTTGGCCGCAGCTTCGTCCAACGACTGATTGGCAAGCGATTTATCACCCGTGTCGACCGCCTAAGTCAAAAGCACCTGGAACGCAATTTCTTCCTCATGACCGCTTTTCTCATGACGGGGTTTTTCGACTTTGTCGCCTACGGTGTCGGCCTTACCCAAGCCTCCTGGCTACGCTTTCTCCCCGCCCTTATCCTCAGCATTGCCATTTCCAATCCCCCCATTGTCGCCCTGGGGGCTGGCCTCCTAGAAGGTGGCAAGCTGTTATTAGTCTTTGCTATCTTAGGAGCCTTTGCCCTGGCAATTTTAACCGGATTACTCCAGCGCAAACAGCCCATAGAGTGACCCATTTGGCCCGTTACGCCCTAAACGGTGATTAAACAAAAGCGTATTAACCATGGTTCTAGAAGCACGTGACCTCAGGGGGGGCTATGGCAATCAAGCCATCATTGATCAAGTCACCCTAGCCCTAAACCAAGGTGAATGGCTCAGCATCCTAGGGGCAAATGGCTCCGGTAAGTCCACCCTACTAAGACTCCTGGGACGCATCCTATCCCCCCAAGGGGGGAGTATTTTACTCAACGGTCAAGACATCCATCGACTGTCGCCCACAAAAATAGCCCAAAAGTTAGCATTATTACCCCAACAACAAATTCTACCGACGGGGCTAACCGTCTATCAGCTGGTTAGTCTAGGTCGCTCTCCCCATCAACCCTGGTGGCAATGGGATCTAGGCACCGAGGACCATGAGCACATTGAACAAGCCTTGGCCTGGACAGAAGTAGAACAGTATCGCCATCAGTCCGTATCAGCCCTATCCGGGGGGCAACGACAGCGCGCATTTTTAGCCCTAGCCCTGGCCCAACAACCCCAGGTTCTGCTCCTAGACGAGCCCACCACCTATCTAGACATCCACTACCAGTTACAGATCCTAGAACTTCTCCAGCGATTAAATCAACAAACTGATCTCTCCATCGTCACCGTGCTACACGACATCAACCTCGCCGCCCGCTACAGCGATCGGCTAGCCTTTATGCGCGCAGGAGAAATATGTGCCATGGGTCCTGTCCTCGACACCCTCACCACCAACATTGTGAATGAAGTATTTGAGGTTGATGTGGCTATTTTAGACACGCCCGTAGGCCCCCAGATCTGTCCCCTCTCCGCCAATCTAGCCCCATCGGCGGACTAGCCTAGGGCCCCTTTTCCCCAGGGAGAAGAGGTTGGGGGACAAGGGAAAACCTGTAACCACTGATGATGCTCTTACCGTGAACCAACAACGGCCAAGCGACGACTCCACTGATGTCTCATGCGACTGCTCAAGTCAGCCTGCTGCTCCACTGAGCCAGCCAACAAAACAGTCAAATACCCCGCCTGGACCGTGCCCCAGTTCACCAGAACAATTCCTGTTTTGGTAACTGGGTCAAACTCTAGACCCTCCAGGTTCAACTCCGAGACGCTTCGATAATCCGTACGTAAGGTTTCACTACACCAGGTATCAACCCCTAAAAGTCTCGCAATCTCGGTTGGATAGGAAGACCCATTAAACCGGGGATTACATTCAATCGCGTAGTAACTGGGGCCTTCAGCCGTATCCACAACCGCCACATCAAAACCAAAGATGCCCTGCATCCCTTGCTCAAACATCCACTCAGCCATGGGATCTACCACATGCCAAGGTTGATGCAATGTGGGATAGCGATTGCCACCATGGACACAACCATCCAAAATTTGCTCAGAAATAAGGGAACGCTCCAAACCATCTGACGTGACATGGTACTGAAGGTTAAGGAATGCCGAAGCCTGAATTTCAGCCTGGATCTGAAACGCCTTGTCCTTTGGAAACTGTTCTACGGCAGCCAGCAGATCGGTGGAATTTTCACACCGATAAATACCTACACCATGGTCGGACACAGCCAGTTTCACGTAACAGGGATATGGGAATGCCTCAAGACTTCCCAGCTCTCCCCGATGGCTGAAACACTGGGTAAACGGCACAGCGACCCCCAGCCGATGGGCTAGCTCCATAAAGTTGTTTTTCGAATTTATGTAGCGGACAGTCTCATACCAATTGCTGTCTAGCTGCTGTAAACCCAGGGCACTGTCCTGGTCGTGATTGAATGCATTGCCAAAAAAGTACATCGATACTTGATGGGAAGGGTATTGAGCCAATTCCTCAAAATCCACATTCCAGATAATGTCATCGCTGTTTTCCAAGCCAATGCGGGCATAGTGCTCCCGTACAGTCGGCCAATCTTGAGCCAAGTCTGGGTGCAATTGAACCTTATCCCCAGGCTTACTCAGCCCTAGGACTCGGCCCGAAAAGAGATGAAGTCCCTCATTTCTATCTAGGGTACTCATCGTAATATCGTGATTAAAAATCTTCATTGAATTATTTTCTTGAAAACAACAACAGGCTCAATCGCTAACGCGCAACTGCACGAAATTAAATGAAGGTTTAAAATGCCGACTTTATAAATGCTCCAGAGGGCTGAATCGAAAAGAAACACCGAACCTCCAAACCAAGCATCAGCATGGAGGATGCTGATGCACTTGCGCAATGCTTCAAATCTAAAGTCAACGTTAAAGTTTTGTAACTTTGGATACCAAATACAAAGGGGAGCTAAGGGGCCATTCCATGGCAATCGCACCGTCGAAAAGCCCAGATGGCAACCTATCCCACAGAACAAGACCAGAAATTTGTTTGCCGGGGGCCATGGAATAGGGCCCCTTAAAAATCGATTGATCTAATGTCACTAAAGGCTGACATACGGATCGCAAGAATATTGGAATACTACAGGTTTTTCCTTAAAAACACTGATGACATTCACCGTTCCTAAGAGAAAACAGATTTAACCGATGGCCCATGGAAAAAGGGCCTATAAAAATTGTCTACAGGAAAAATCGTCTACAAAACAGTCGGCGTACGAACGGATACGTCTATTGAAAACCCGGCCTTAGTCAATAACTGAATCAGATCCTCGACAGAGAAACGACTGATTTCACCGTTGATCAAATTTTGCATACGGGGAGAAGATTGGCGAAAGGCTTTGGCGGCCTCCTCCACGGTCCACTGGTTCCGCTGAATATACTGCCTCAGGGAAAGCATTAGCTCCGTCCGGATGCGTAAACTTTCAAGTTCGGCGATTTCAAGGTCTAAGGCTTCGTAGTCCGAAACCAAGAAACTACCTATTCCTACGTTCTGAAGCGAATTCATAATTGGTTAAGGATTCGTTACTCCATATCGTAGTCAAATATTTCTGTAGCAAATATAACTATTTTATAAAGAAACCGGCATATGAGTATGATACCGTTGGGCCTTGGGTCTTTTAAGCTTTATTGAGTCATGGTGAAAAAATTCTCTCTTATTATCCATGGCGGTGCTGGCGCATTGGAACAGATTAAACGGGAGGGAAATGAAGCAGACTATATGGAGAGCATTCGCCGCATTGTAGAGGATGGCCGCAATGTTCTCGCAGGGGGGGGCAGTGCCCTAGATGCGGTAGAACACTGCGCCATGAAACTCGAGGACGATCCCCTTTACAATGCCGGTCGTGGTTCTGTCCTAAATGAATATGGCGAAGTGGAGATGGACGCGGCCATTATGGATGGCGCAACATTTGAGGCCGGTGCGGTGGCAGGCATCACCTTAATTAAAAACCCTACCGTGCTGGCTCGGCAGGTGCTAGAAAAAAGCGAACATGTCATGCTTATTGGCAAAGGTGCCCAAGGGTTTGCCAAGTTCTGTGGCTTGCCCCAGATGGCCAATGATTACTTCGTGGTTGATGCCCGTGTTCGCCAATGGCGTGAGGCACAAAAAATGGGGCGGATGATGTTGGATCATGAGGCCGCTAACCCCAGTCAAAAACTCGGCACCATTGGGGCGGTTGCCCAAGACTGTGCTGGGAATCTTGCCGCCGCCACCTCCACGGGGGGCATTGTGAACAAGCGATGGGGCCGGGTGGGGGATAGTCCCATTGTTGGTGCGGGGGTGTTTGCCGATAACGAAACCTGCGGTGTTTCTGCCACCGGCTACGGAGAACAGTTCCAACGCACGGTGCTATGTAAGATGATTGCGGATTTTGTTCATTTTCAAAACATGGATGCCCATGGGGCGGCTAAAGCTGGCATTGATTATTTGGTTAAAAAAGTGCAGGGTATGGGCGGTGTGATTGTGATTGATCGTGCCGGGACATGTGCGGTGGGCCATTCTACATCGGGCATGATTTACGGTCTGATTGAGCACGGGGGAGAGACGATCTGTAAGCTGGCATAAAAAGCATTACTGGACCTGTTTGAGAGTGATCTGAATTTTGTGTAAACGCTGTTTGTTTATAGAGAAAAGCGTTCTGGGAACAGGATAGCAAAATGTGACAAGGCGGCACGCCAATCTTTAATCGGTCGATTCCATTTTTTCGCGATGTTGTTCATCGCCAGATACATTAGCCTACAGACAGCAGCTTCATCTGGGAAAACGGCTTTCGTTTTAATCACCTTTCGCAGAGAGCGATTGAGGGATTCGATAGCATTGGTGGTATAGATCACCCGACGGATCTCCATGGGGTAATCGAAAATGGGAATTACATTCTCCCAATGACGAATCCAAATCTGGCTGATGGCTGGGTAGGCCTCATCCCATTTCTCAGCAAAGGCATCAAGGGCCGCTTCGGACTCCGCCAGGGTGGCGGCTTGGTATATTGGCTTGAGGTCTTTTGCGACAGCCTTTCGGTCTTTCCAGGGGACATATTTCATACAATTCCGCATCAGGTGAACAATGCATAACTGCACTTGGGTTTGAGGATAAACCGCTTCGATGGCTTGGGGAAATCCTTTAAGGCCATCACAACAGGCAATCAGAATATCCTTCAAGCCTCTGTTTTTGAGGTCCGTGAGGACTTTCAACCAGAATTTAGCTCCTTCGGTTTCGGCTTCACCAATCCACAGACCCAGGAGTTGCTTTTCACCCTCTCGGTCGATGCCAAGGACCACGTAGACCGCTCGTTTGCTGACGCGCCCTGAGACTTTGATATTCACATACAAGGCATCGAGGTAGACAATTGGGTAAATCTCATCAAGGGGACGAGCCTGCCACGCTTTAACATCGTCGCTAACGGTATCAATGACCTCGCTGATCACAGAGGCTGATATCGTGGCCCCGCCATACAATTCTTTGAGCTGAGCACTGATGTCACGGGTGCTCATCCCTCGAGCATACAGCGCCAGTATTTTTTCATCGAGCCCCGCGAGTCGACGTTGATGTTTGGGGACCAGTATCGGCTCAAAACTGCTGTTGCGGTCCCGTGGAATCGAGAGTGCGAGTTCACCATCGTCCGATTGCACCGTTTTCTTCGAGCTGCCATTACGGCTATTTTTAGGCTGCTCATCGTCCGGACTCGATTGAAGATGGTGATTGAGTTCACCGGCTAATGCGCGTTCCACCAGACGCTTTTTGATTTGCTTCATCAGACCCGACTCGCCCAAAATATCGTCGGGTGTGGTGCAGTCTTCGAGTAATTCGTCTAGTAGTTCATCGACACGATTCGGTTCTTTTTTCTTACGGGCCATGAGGCGATCTCCTGATGTACATGGATGATAGATCGCTTACACAAAATTCTGTACAGTCTCCCTGTTTTTCTTCCCCAACAGCACTCGTCGCTTCAATCAACAACCGCGCCAAGTCGATTTCCCCAACACCGGACGTCCCACCAGCAACACATGCTCCGGTGCATACTTCCGCACCCCATCTAAACCGCTCAATCTTTTCCTTGGTTCCTTTCTTATCAGTCCTAGGTTCATCTGACTCAGCATCAGGTTTGTCTGACTTCCCATACTTGACCACCGTCTGTGCCATCAACCCCAAATCCATAAACAGGATCTCCGGCTCCGCCCTATCCTTTTCAACCGAAGCTCGATCGACCCGGTAAACGTATACACCCGCCACCACTGGGCATATTTCTCACAAGCCGACTCCAAATAAGGCTGACAATCGACCATC
>CALHGI010000249.1 GCA_938029995.1 uncultured cyanobacterium
CATAGGGGAAGTGCGTCGCCACCGCAACAGACTGAGCCATTAAACCGAGGGCTTGTTATCCCGCCACCGCATAGTCCACCAGCTGCACCAACCGCTGGCGTAACGTTTCCAAACCCAGCTTATTTGCCGCTGAAATAAACATCGCCTGGGGATACTCATCCTTCGCCACAGCGAGAGTGTCACTATCCACCGCATCCAGCTTGTTAAACACCAACAAAATTGGCCCTGGCGTCGTCGGCATCTGTTTCAAAATTCCCATCACCGAATGAATGTGATCCTGCCAAGACTCATGGGATAAATCCACCACATGGAGTAAGGCATCCGCTTCTGTCACCTCCTCCAACGTGGCCCGGAATGCATCCATCAGGGCGGGGGGCAAATCCTGAATAAAGCCCACCGTATCCGTTAGCACCATAGACCGCTTTTCATGGGTTTCAGGGTCCACGACCGCCAGCCGTTTAGTCGTGGGGTCCAATGTGGCAAATAACTGATCCGCTGCATAAATATCCGCATTGGTCAGCGTATTCAACAATGTGGACTTACCCGCATTTGTGTAGCCCACGACGGCCACTGAGGGAACCTCGTGGTGCTGCCGGTTTTGCCGTAGCCGCGCCCGGTGGGCCTGTAGCTGGGTCACCTCCCGTTGCAACCGCGTAATCCGTTTTTGGATGGCCCGTCGCTCTGTTTCTAGCTTGGTCTCACCCGGACCACGGGTACCAATACCGCCCCCCAGTCGAGACATGGCCTGTCCTCGACCGGTTAGCTTGGGCAGCTGATACTCCAGCTGGGCTAGCTCCACCTGCAACTTACCCTCCCCTGTGCGTGCTCGCTGGGCGAAAATATCCAAAATCAGCTCGGTGCGGTCCACCACCCGCACACCAATGCGCTGCTCTAGGTTGCGCACTTGACCTGGGGATAGATCCCGATCAAATACCACCAAACTGGCCCCAAGGGTTTGGGCTTCTAAGGCCACCTCATCGACTTTACCGGCCCCCAGCACAGTTTGGGGGTGGGGCTTAGACCGTTTTTGCTTCAGGGTTTCTAAGACTTCACCTCCGGCGGTTTCCACCAGGCGCACAATTTCTTCTAGGCCGCTTTTAAACCGACGCGTTGAAACGCGGTCGATTTGTAGCCCCACCAGCAGCACCCGGTCATGACTAGCATCCACCTGCTGCGCAATAAACAGGCGACGAAATTCTTCCTCTAATCCCTCCGTCAGGTCAACAAAGTCTTCCAGTTCCAACGTGTCTAAATCCATTGGCTCAGAGACTGACCAACGTTCGGTTTCGTCGGGCACCAAATGGGCCAGGTAAACTTCACGAATATAGCCGGTGGCGCCTCCACCTTTACGCTGAAAGCCACTGCCGGTGAGGGTTAACATCACCAATGCGTCTAACCGCTGCAGGGCCATGGCGGTCAAAGCTGAGTTGTCGGGTTCTTCGAGCTTGAGCTGGGTGGCAATGCACCGAATCCCGCTGAGGCGTTCAGCGCCGTAACGGGGCAGTTCCATAACGGGAATTTGGGTCTGGCGAGGAGACCCCACACCTACACGGATCACATGTCCCCGCCGATCGACATAGGCACAAACGGGCTGATTGATATCGGTGCTGATGGCCGACAGGCGTTGGGCAAACTCAGGACTGGTAATTTGACTACCTGGAATGCGGTCCTGATAAAGACGACGGAGTTTCTTTAGCTGGCTCGGTTTTAAACCCTTCAGCTCGCCATGGATGGTTTCGATAGGCCCCTGGGGAATGCAGCAATGTTCCTTATTTTAGCCATGGCCCCGAAACCCAACACAGGGGAGTCTTAAATTGAAACGTTATCCGTTAATCTACCGAGGCCCAATGATTGAAATTGCCTATGTATCAACGCACGATATTATTTTTCTATGAAGTCAGAATAAACTGTTTAAAGTGCGCTGGCTAAGATAAACCTTGTCCTACGTCCAGAACGACTTGTCCATACTCAGAACGGTCGTTGTGTCGTATAAGAAACTACGGTTTCAACGTGGATAGGGTTTACGTCTTTGGTTCGGTGATGCTGGTTTGCATAACCCTTGGGTGGATGGTAGCTTGCATTTGTGCCAACTCTGGCTTAGTTTCAGAGACTGATAGCTAGGTCACCAGCCATCCCCTGCAATAGTAGGCGAGCGTAGGAATCCGCTCCTAGGTTGTTAATTCCCCATATAAACATGAGCACCGATATAAATTCCCCCGAAGAGAACGTGACGACTGAAAGCACGACCCCCGATAGCACGACTGCTGAGACCACGGAACAGGTTAAAGAAGTTTTGGCTAAGGTGGCCAGCGTACTGGGGGATGGCCCAGAGTATGTGGTTGAGACATTTAAGGAGTACAAACGACCAATTACGGTAATTGGTCTGGTGCTCGGTGTGTTGATTGGGATCAAGATGACCTTTGCGATCTTGAGTGCGATCAACGATATTCCAGTGCTTGCTCCTACGATGGAGTTAGTTGGGTTGCTCTACACCGGTTGGTTTCTCTATCGCTATCTTCTCAAGGCCAGTAATCGCAGCGATTTACTCAATAGCCTCGGTGAGGTAAAAAACCAGATTACGGGTAAGCAGATGACGGATAAATAAGTAGAATTCCATTGAATCAACCATGACGATAGCTGGAGGCCAATGTCTTCGGCTATTTTTTGTATGGGCCCAGCTGTATGGTCTCAGCTGTATGGC
>CALHGI010000250.1 GCA_938029995.1 uncultured cyanobacterium
GAGACGGCTCTAAGGTGACGAATACATTCAAAATAATTTCTCCGTATAGAAGAGGATACACCCACCAGCCATAACTCCCCCTACCAGTCCAGGTTGCGTCAATATATCGAAGCCAACACCAACCACCAGACTCACCTCAAAGGCAGCCAACTCAACTAAATTTCCGACACATCAATATTAACGATTGTAACGAATTCCATGAAAGGATCGGCCATCTTTGATGTAACCCATCGCTACCGCTATTACCTAACTCGGACTTGGTCAGGTCCTACGACCAGCCACAACCAAGTCACATTTATCATGCTCAACCCTAGTCAGGCCAATGCCGAACAAGACGATCCCACTATCCGAGCGTGCTCACAGTTTGCCCAAACCTGGGGTTATAGCCAATTAAATATCGTTAATCTTTTTGCCTATCGCAGCCCCACACCGTCGGCCCTTAAAAAGATAAATAATCCCATAGGCCCAGAAAACAACCACTATTTATTAGAAGCATCTAGATGTGCCGACAAAATAATTTTAGCTTGGGGCAATTGGGGCACCTTACTAAATCGAGATCAAATAGTCTGCCAACTAATCAGCCCTTATCAACAAAAACTTCATTACCTCCTACTCAACCATTCTGGCCAACCCCGCCATCCCCTATATATAAAACGCACTACCCTACCGCAACGTTGGCAGTCAAAGCGTAAATAAACCATCACCTTATAAACAGCAATAGATGGTTACTCAGCACCCGACACACACACCACCCAACCCATTCAGCACTCCCGAGAACCGCTCTGGGTAAGCCAGTCAGCAGCACAAAAACGAAATTTGAAACGTTAAAGAGTGTATGACAGCTGACAAAGCGTCTATAAAAGAGAATTCAGTTCCGGAAAATCAATGCTTCAATAGAAGTACACCATATGCATGAAACGCATCAGGTATTAACCCAGTAAGCAGTTATTCTCGGTAACCACCATGAAAACATCAGTTTGGTTCTACACAGCATTAGTGTTTTCTTCAATACTCATCCCCGTATTACCCAACATTATTCCAATCAAGGCTCTCGACTCCTCAGAAATCGCCACTAGAACCTATTCCACATGTGACCCAGTACATAAACCCTGGGATTGCCAATCATCATAAGCATAATGATGGGACTCGAACCATCTCCCCATCAATACACGCTACTGACTATCACAGAAGTCTTTAATATCTTGGATCTCCCGTAAAGACTCTTGCTCACTAGCATTAAGCTCTTGGGATATAGCTCCATCTGTTTGGCGTCTCTGATGAGTTTCGAGAAATGGACCAACCGCATTACATCCATCCAAAACCAACATTTTTAGAATTTTTTGATTCTGATTTTTAACGGTCATACCAACATTTGACAAATCCCAAAGCTTCCACAAGAGCACATCTGCATCAAAACTGGACGATATCAAAACTTCCCCACTATCACGTCCAGGACCAAATTCAACACTAGAGACAGCCCTCTCATGACGCTCTAAAACCGACACTAAAGAGCCTTGAGAAGTCCACAGTATGATGGTCCCATCATTACTAGAAGACGCTAAAAATAAGCCATCTTCACTAAACGCAACCTGAGTGATAGGCTCACTATGCGCATCTAACGTTTTGATTAACTCACCTGAGGCAGTCCAAAGATTCACTTTCCCGTCTACTCCCCCTGACGCAATCACATCCGAATCCTGAGGATTAATAGCAACTGTTGCAACAGTCCCTTCATGACCTTCAGTAGTGCGGAACCGACGGATAGGATGTAAGCCTTCCACAGCATTTTCAGGAACCTCCCACAAGCTAATTCCCATGCTATCCGCATCGCTATCTGCTTTAATACTGACCGCTAAAAATCGACTATCTCCACTGAATGCCACTCCCGTTACATGATGAGCCTGGGGAAGTGACATGTACTGCTGAATCAAGCTGTTTTCACCAACCCCCCACAGTTTCAAAGTCCTATCAGCTCCCCCCGAAGCCATCCAAGCACCATTAGGACTAAAACTTAAATCAAGAACGCCTTGTCTATCAGCTGCTTGATCATTCGACACAGGATGCGCATATGGAAAAGTTTGTATCGGCTTTGTCGTCATAACATCAGGCTGCCAAAGTTTAAGTTGGCCATTAGAACCACCCGCCGCCAATACCTCACCATCAGGATGACGATAATCCAAGGTATACACCTTACTATCCTGACCAAACTCTATATGAGAGCGCAATGTAGCCTCTTCTTTCCGCCAAAGTCTAATGGTATGCAAACCACTAGATGCGACAACTTTGCCATCCGGTCGAAACGCAACATCAAACACACGGTTACTATGTGGCAGCGGCTGGATCGGACTCTCAATATTCCATAAACGAATGTCCCCATCATTGCTAGACGAAGCTAATATCGTCTTTCTACCCAGTGATGACTTAGGCGAGAAAGCTAGGCTAGAAATGACATCTTTATGCCCCTCAAAAGAGTCAACCAAAGTCCCTTTAGCCGTCAACCACAACCGTACAACGCCATCTGCACCACCAGTAGCCACAACATCGTCACGAGGAGCAAACTTAACCCGATAAATTGCTCCCTGATGGCCTCTCAAGGTATGGGCTAAAGCCTTATCGTCCGGCAATCTTGGCTTCCATAGTTTTACAGTGCCATCTGCACTTGCTGAAGCCAGAGTGCTACCATCTGAGCTAAATGCTAGCTGATAAACAGAATCATCATGCCCAGCTAAACTTCTGATTGTTTCCTTGGTTAAATTATAAATCTGAATAACACCACTTTTACCCGAAAACGCAAGTAATGATCCATCTGGACTAAACTGCATGGTAAATATGGCATCTGTATCTCGCTGTGTGCCAACAGCACTAGGAACAAGACCTTTTGGTGAAAATTCCTCGATTGAATCACCACTCAAATCCCAAAGTTTAATCCCACCCTCCAAATCTGCTGAAGCAAAATAATTTCCTCTAGCACTAAAGACAATCGCTGAAATTTTTGTTCCAATTCCATGGGTTAAAACAATAGGCTGATCAAATTCATCCTCCTGTGTCCACAAAAAGATCTTCCCATCGACACCACCCGACACTAGATACTGACCACCTGGACTAAAGACCACTTGCTTCACAGTGCCTGCATGTGCTTTTTTCAACACTTGCAACAGTTGGCCATCTGAACCCCATAACTTAACAACGCCATCCTGTAAGCCCGTAGCAATAATCTTTCCATCAGGATTATAAGCAGCCGTCACAACAGACTCAGCATGAATTTGAGAGTGTTCTACAAAGTCCTTATCTAAAGTCCAAAATCGAATCGAATCATCCGCCCCTAATGAAACAAGTTTCTGAGCATCAGGACTAAACATGATAGATAGTACAGCACCCGCATGTTCATCTAAACGATTAATCTCCCGCAGTTTTAAAGCGGTTCGATGTAACGCAGTAGTCGCCTTAAAGCGCAAATTAGGCTGCAGTGATTGAACAAATAAATCACTGTACTGCACACGCTTTCCAGCTTGAATAGCTATCACCAGAGCATCGAGTTCTTTAAGATTATCTAAGGATTTAACCAACGCCTTGATTTCGCTAAATGTTGAACCTAAAAGCAAACCAGACAAACCAAACAACGTAGCCAGAACCATAGACAAATGCAAACTCTGACGTCTCCGCTGTGAATCTAAATAGCGCTGAGTAGATTGAATATACTCCCTCTGACGTGAAAGCAGTGGTTCGACATCACGATTATCCTGCCCAATCAACTTTTCTCGCTGTTTAGACCAATCCTGAATCTCTTTATACTCGTGACGAGACATCAAAAAACCGTCTGCTCTATCACGATCAGACCACTCATAGGCCTTAATCAATAGGCGCCGATAAATCTTGAGATCCTTTAAATTCTCTTTGAGGGCATCCAATAATTGTTGCAAAGGCTGCTCAAAAGACTGATTCTCTCGAATAAAGGAAACATATTGCACAGATGAGAGCCCCATGGCCCTAAAGATTTCCCGATTATACTTCTCATCACTAATGACTGGAATAATTCGTTTTTTATACTGTTTAGCTTTTTCAAACTCCCACTGGCAATTTTTGGAAAGAAGAGAATCAGAACAAATTACAAAAATAACAGTATGAGAATAACGTATGCCCTCTTCAGCCTCATCTTTCCAATTCGCCGCCACTGGAATTCTATCCCGATCGATCCAGATTTTCCAACGTCGATCTTTTAATAATTGGCTAAGGCGTTCAACAAAGTTATGATTCCTACGAGCATAGGAAATAAAAATATCAGGTGGACTTTTTCCAAATACCTCAGATGTTTCGTGAACCCTATCAACAGTTTCCAAAAAAACTTTCTGAATCTTAGTGAATTTAAATTGCTCACCTAATCTATGCGTTTCAATCCAAAGTTTTTGCTTCTTAACTACTTTAAGGTCTTCAGGAGTCAGCAAATATTGTTGAGGTCGCCCTTTCTTGTCCCACTCAGTAGACCGTGCTAGTAGCCTAACGTATGTCTGCAAATGGATAATATTACGAGCCACTTGCTCAAACACATGATTTGTAAATGGAGAACGGAGAGCCAAGCAGTGCAAGTCTTCACGGATCAAAGGTAATGCATCAAAATCATCAAAATTATCCCTACCCAAAAGGACAATCAACTTATTCAAACGTTGAGCCAGTTTCAACTCTTGTATATTTTTTTCACCATACAGCGCTGTCGTAGGCAGGACTAAAATAAAAACATCAGCCCTCAGAATACCAGCCTTTATTTGTTGATTATAAATATTAGGATCCTCGACCGAAAGCTGATTAAAATCAGGAATATCATCAAAATCAATCCACGGGTCTAAACCCCGATCCCGAATTGCTTGATCTAGACGCCGCACAAAATCTCCATCCTGGGCAGCATAGCTAATAAAGATATCGTTAGCTCGTGGCTTGACCACAGCAATGCGCTTTAGACGATCTATTTTAGGCAACTGATAAAAAAGACGTAATTTATATTTAGCCATCATATTAATTAAACTTGAACACACTAAATTAATTAACTGAAGTCGTCTTTTTAAACATACATCAAGGTTTTTTGAAATATGCACCTCTTCTCGATATCGTCAGTCACATTAGAATTATGTTCAAAGTCTTGCTTGATTTAATTCCACGTAGTCAAGTGCCGCACATAAATATGACTAAATTTCAGTATCCCACTGACACCAGACTAAGCAGTGCATAACCAAACTATAAAATAGGCAGTTCAACAAAACAGAGCGCCCATAAATAACCTCTATAACCATGACAGCTAAAACATTCCAGTACTTTTAGTACAATTCCAAATTACATGCAGCTCATGATGTAGACAGTTAAAATTATGACAATTGAACTACTCCCCGCAGAGATGTGAAGTAGTTTAATCTTCGGTTACACCAAGTACATTCAAACTAATGGTACTCTCCCTATAAGAATACCGTTTACTCCCAAAATACCCAGTGTGTTCTAGTCCCATAAATATCTTTAGGAAGTCCATGACTAGATAAAAGAGATAGATGATTAACCACTCTACCGATAGTGCCTTCAGATACACATTTCCTAATGGCCAAACCGCTTATATTTTAGATGTTCCAAAGACATTCACTTATACAGAGTCCCTAAACGCACTGGGCTTAACAGTTCCAAGTCCTAGCATGGTGGTCATCGGTGGAGCTAGCAACATGAGTCTAGAAAGTAAAAAACTAGTATCTCAAGTTTTCACACAGGTTTTAGCCCCAATTGCAGACGCGTATGGAATTACAGTTTTTGACGGCGGAACAGAAGCTGGCGTAATACAAATGATGGGTGCAGCTCGCCATGCTACAGGCGGCAACTTTAAATTAGTCGGCGTTGCCCCAAAAACAAAAATCAACCTGCCAGGCTATACTTTTCAATCAAATATCGGTGATCAAGATGATCACCTCACACCTTTAGAAAAGCATCACACACACTTTGCTTTAATTCCAGGCTCATCCTGGGGAAGTGAATCACCTTGGCTGGCTGAACTTGCAACTATTTCAGCCAGCCATCATCCCTCCATAACCATCTTGATAAACGGAGGAAACGTTTCATTAAGTGACTTAATACTGAATTTATCAGCAGGTAGACACACGATTATCATTGCCGGAAGTGGGCGGCTAGCTGATGAAATTGTCAACACCATTAATGGCAGCAATCCCTCTGATAAAGAAACAATACACGAGCTAGCAAAGTCCTATCACCCCCATCAATTATCGAGCTTCGCATTATGTAACTCGCTCGATATTCTGAAAAACCAGCTGCGATCACATTTCAATCCTACGATAATCTAATAGCTAATCAATGCCTTAGCTATTACCCATGAGCCAAGAAAACTTGCCTGCAAAACTACCGGAGCGACAACTACTGGATTTCGCATGGCAAAGACACAATGTATACAGCAAAAATGCGACTCGCCATCGTGCCAGGTTCTCATTACTCCGCAATCTGCTCCTTAGTTTAAGCGTCTTAGTTGTTGTACTTTCCGTCACAAATGCATCTATCAACAACCTAAACGTAACAGCAATCATAGATAGACCTAACAATGAATCCCTAGTCACTGACGCCATAGTCCAAACAATACAACCGCTCCTAAAACATTTACTCATAGTACTACCCATCACAATTTCCGCTTTATTAGCCTTTGCCATAAAATTTGATCGAGGAAACAATTGGTTACTACTACGAGGTAGCGCGGAAGTCTTAAAAAGTGAAATATACTGCTATCGAACTCGCGTTCGAGAATATGCAGGGCATCGCAATGAGATTCTGGCTCACAAAATCAAAATAATTAGTGAAAGATTGAGGGGAAGCGCCGTACACCAGGCATCTCTTAATCCCTATGAAGAGGAAAAAGTATCACACCATCAAATAGGCTG
>CALHGI010000251.1 GCA_938029995.1 uncultured cyanobacterium
ATCTTGGCGTTAGTTTCCATAATGAGTTTATATAGGGTTTATTTCGGTTCTAAGGCTATCCTGGGCTAATAAAGTTCCATAGAAACAACCGAGTAAAAGCACTCGATTCGCTTGTCTAAACGTTCACCTTCAACCGGCTAAATTCAGCACATTTCGTATAGGAAACTATTTTCCCATAAAAGAGAAATTAGAGCATCAGAACCTATATCCAATGTTCTTTCACAGGGTCCTTTGATTCGAGGATGAATGTCATCGGACCGATGAACGGACCACATTAACAACCTAGATAATTTCTTTGAGTTCGGTCACTCCAGGAAAGTTCCTGAAAGCTACATCGATGCCCCTAGCAACCGAGGCCATCGATGTAGCCTGCCAAAGGAAGGGGCACCGATGGCTATGGACAGGCAGCTTGGTCTAGTTTGGCGCCATTAGGTCGGATTGTTAAACGCTTTAGGTAACAACGGCTATGAGCGCAGAAAGCCGCTGAATAATTCAGCGGCTTTCTAAATTTCCCAACATTAGTAAGCTAAGCAGCGTTGCTGATCCTCGGTATGATTTCGACTGAACCATGCCGTTCTAGCATGCATCTGATCGATCGGTTCATCCCCTAAATCAGCAACGGCCACTAAGCAGACCTGGTACCTAGGCCAAAAACCATGGCTTAGGGATGCTTAGTACTTGTAGCTGTCGGTCTTGAATGGACCTTCTACGGGCACGCTGATGTAGTCAGCCTGGGTCTGGGTGAGCTGGGTGATTACGCCACCAAAGCCTTCGACCATATAGCGAGCGACCTCTTCATCCAAGTGCTTGGGCAGTACTTCTACGGTGATGGCGTTGGCCTGCTCCGCCGCTGGCTGATCAGCAAACTTGCGCTCGTATAGGCACATTTGAGCTAGGACCTGGTTGGCAAATGAACCATCCATAATCCGAGACGGGTGCCCCGTTGCGTTGCCTAGGTTAACCAAACGACCTTCGGATAGCAAAATCAAAAAGTCTTGGGGGTCATCACTGCGATAAACCTTGTGCACCTGGGGTTTTACTTCTTCCCACTGCCAATTTTTACGCATGTAGGCCGTATCAATCTCGTTGTCGAAGTGGCCAATGTTGCAAACGACGGCGCTGGGTTTGAGGGCTGCCAGCATATGGGCATCACACACATTGACGTTGCCAGTGGTGGTGACGAGCAAATCGGTGGTGGCCAGCAAATCTTTGTTGATGCTAGCAACCGTACCGTTGTTAACTCCGTTGAGGTACGGGGAAACGACTTCAAAACCGTCCATGCAAGCTTGCATGGCACAGATGGGGTCAACCTCAGCGACCTTGACGATCATGCCCTCTTGGCGAAGGGAGGCAACGGAACCTTTACCGACATCGCCATAGCCAATTACGAGAGCCTTTTTGCCCGCCATCAGGTGGTCAGTCCCCCGTTTAATGGCGTCATTCAAACTGTGGCGGCAGCCGTACTTGTTGTCGTTCTTAGCTTTGGTGACCGAGTCATTGACGTTAATGGCGGGAATTTTAAGTTCGCCTTTCTCCAGCATTTCGTAGAGGCGATGTACCCCGGTGGTGGTTTCCTCGGTCACACCATGGATGGCGGTGAGCATTTCAGGATATTCACCATGGATGTGACCGGTGAGATCACCGCCGTCATCCAAAATCATGTTGGCATCCCACAGCTTCCCTTCGGCGGTGCGGCAGGTTTGCTCAATACACCACATGTATTCGTCTTCGGTTTCGCCTTTCCAAGCGAAGACGGGCACACCGGCGGCGGCAATGGCGGCGGCGGCATGGTCCTGGGTGGAGAAAATATTACAGGATGACCAGCGCACCTCGGCCCCCAGCTCGATCAGGGTTTCGATCAGCACAGCGGTTTGGATGGTCATGTGGATGCAGCCAATGATCTTGGCTCCAGCCAACGGCTTGCTGTCACTATATTTTTTGCGAATGGTCATTAGGGCTGGCATTTCGCCTTCTGCGATCGCAATTTCCTTGCGACCCCAGCTAGCTAGTTTAATATCAGCGACCTTATAATCCTTGGTTAAAGTTGCGCTCATGGACTCCTTAATTTTTCAGTGACAGGTGATGTCTAGACTATATATTCATTTAAAATTAGCCGCTACGACGCAGCCTGCTTTAACTGCTCAGCTTTATCGGTTTGCTCCCATGTAAAATCAGGCAGCTCACGGCCAAAATGGCCATAGGCGGCAGTCGGACCGTAAATGGGGCGTCGCAGATTAAGCATATCAATCAAGCCCTGGGGACGTAGATCAAAATGTTCGCGCACAAGGGCCACAATTTTATCGTCCGCCAGCTTACCCGTGCCAAAGGTGTTGATGGAGATGGACGTTGGATCGGCCACACCGATGGCATAGGACACTTGAATCTCACAGAGATCGGCTAATCCAGCCGCCACAATATTTTTAGCAACATAGCGCCCCGCATAGGCCGCTGAACGGTCCACTTTGGAAGGATCTTTACCAGAAAACGCCCCACCACCATGGCGGGCCATGCCCCCATAGGTATCCACAATGATCTTACGCCCCGTGAGGCCACAATCCCCCACCGGCCCACCGATGATAAATTGTCCCGTAGGGTTAATGTGATATTGCGTTCCAGCATGGAGCCAATCCTGGGGCAGCACGGGCTTAATAATTTCCTCCATGACCGCCTCCCGGATATCCCCCAAGGTAATGTCTGGGTCATGCTGGGTGGACAGCACCACCGCATCGATCGCCACCGGCTTACCGGCTTCGTAACGTAGGGTAACCTGGCTTTTAGCGTCGGGGCGCAGCCACTTTAGGGTACCGTCCTTGCGCAGTTGGGCCTGACGCTCCACCAACCGGTGGGAATAGTAAATAGGCGCAGGCATTAGCACATCGGTTTCGTTTGTAGCATAGCCAAACATCAGACCCTGGTCACCGGCTCCCAGGTCCTTATTGGCAGCTTCGTCAACGCCCATGGCGATATCCGCAGATTGCTTACCAATGGCATTGACCACCGCACAGGACGCACCATCAAAGCCCACGTCTGAACTGTCATAACCAATGCCTAAAATGACATCTCGAACGATATCCTCCAGGTCAACGTAGGTGCTGGTGCGAACTTCCCCCGCTATGATGGCCATGCCGGTTTTAACCATGGTTTCCACGGCAACACGGGAATGGACATCATCCTTCAATAGGGCATCTAAAATGGCATCAGAAATTTGATCGGCCATCTTATCGGGATGGCCTTCTGAT
>CALHGI010000252.1 GCA_938029995.1 uncultured cyanobacterium
ATAGCGAACATAGTTTTTACAACTAAAGGCAATCAGCAATCACAGATGGTCTGACCTAGGGGGCCAAGCCATATTTTCCAACCCTGACGCTTGTGTCAAAGGTCCCCCTGGGTGCCTAGGATCGACTCAAAAGCTATTGCAGCAGCATGACCGCAACGTGCCCAAAGCTCCAAATGTGGAGCCTTGGGCACGTTTTTTAGCGATCGATCTAGAGCCCCCTATCCAGGGCACACCACTGCTTAACAAAAACAGTGAATTTCCCGCATTAATCTATGCCACCAGGCATACTCAACATGCCCCGACGCAAACCCATCTGATCCCCATTACCATGCAAGATTTCAACTGGACAAAACTTCAAAATGGCTCAGATATCCGTGGTGTTGCCATCGAAGGCGTCCCTAACGAAGCCGTCAACCTCACCCCAGAAGTAGCCCTGCGCCTGGGCCAAGCCTTTACCATCTGGCTAGCCACTAAGCTCAGCAAACCGACAACGGAGCTACAGCTCGCCGTCGGTCGTGATAGCCGCGTCTCTGGCCCCGTCCTGATGCAAAGCGTCATGGACGGCATGGCTAGCCTCGGCGCTCAAGTGTACGACTTTGCCATGGCCTCCACCCCAGCCATGTTCATGAGTACCGTCACCCCAGGTTTTGACTGCCATGGGGCGATTATGATGACCGCTAGCCATCTCCCCTTCAATCGCAACGGCCTGAAGTTTTTTACCACTCAAGGGGGCTTGGGCAAACCAGATATTACCGAAATTCTCACCCTAGCTGAGCAAAACCAATTTTCCGTAGCATCTACCACCGGAACCATAGCCGCCCGAGATTTTATCTCTGTCTATGCAGACCAACTAGTGGAGAAAATTCGCACCGCCGTTAACTCTGGAGAGAACTTTGATCATCCCCTCCAGGGACTGAAAATCATCGTCGATGCCGGCAACGGTGCCGGAGGGTTCTACGTCAGTAAAGTCCTCGAACCCCTCGGAGCCGACACCAGCGGCAGCCAGTTTCTAGATCCCGATGGCATGTTCCCCAACCACATTCCCAACCCAGAAAACCATGAGGCCATGGCGTCTATTTGCCAGGCAGTACTGGCCCATAAGGCTGACTTTGGCATTATTTTTGATACGGATGTGGACCGCTCTGCTGCGGTGGATCACCAGGGGCAGGAACTTAACCGCAATCGCCTGATTGCGCTTATTTCCGCCATTGTGCTGCAGGAACATCCAGGGTCCACCATTGTTACCGACTCCATTACCTCCGATGGCCTGGCCCAATTTATTGAGCAAGATTTACAGGGCAAACACCACCGCTTTAAGCGCGGCTACAAAAATGTCATTACCGAAGCCGTCCGCCTCAACCAAACCGGGGAAGAATCCTGGCTAGCGATTGAAACCTCTGGCCATGGAGCCATGCGCGAAAACTATTTTTTAGACGATGGTGCCTACTTGGTCAGTAAATTGTTGATTGAGCTGGCCAAGGCGAATCAAACAGGACGTTCACTAACGGATCTGATTGCCCCACTCAAAGAACCCCAAGAGAGTGAAGAAATTCGCATCAAAATTGGGGTAGATGAATTTAAGGCCCATGGAGAAAGTGTGATTGCACAGCTCGAAGATTTTGTTGAACAACAGTCTGACTGGTCGGTGGTACCGAATAACTATGAAGGTGTACGGGTGGCGTGTTCCTCTGCCACCGAGGACGGTTGGTTCCTATTGCGACTTTCTCTTCACGATCCTGTGCTGCCCTTAAATATTGAGTCAAATGTGGAGGGGGGGGTGGCTAACATCAAGCAGCGACTGATGACATTCTTTAGTCCGATTGAATCTCTGGACTTATCCACTTTTGCTTGAGACTACGCTTCTTCGAAGGTGGTTCTGCCTGAAGCATTAGGCCATTTTCACATCAGGTTAGCTGCTGCAAATAAAGGTATCCAGGGATATCAAGCTCATGGACTAACCTGGCAGATGGCGCTGCCCATAGACGTTAGCTCTCAGCGATAACCGACGACTTAAACGATGGGCGCAAGGCAATACGTATGGCTATTGCATATGCCAATTAAAGCCAAAGGCCCATCATTTTACGATGGGCCTTTGTACTACCAAGTTAATCTTTCAAGATAACAACGTGCTTTAAACCGCAGCGGTTTCCTTGGCCCACTCGGTATGGAAGGTACCGTCCTTATCCACACGCTTATAGGTGTGGGCACCGAAGTAATCCCGCTGAGCCTGGGTGAGGTTCTGGGGTAGCTGAGCCCGACGGTAGCTGTCAAAGTAATCCAATGACGCGCTAAAGGCAGGAACCGGCACACCATACTGGGCAGCCATGGCCACCACATCCCGCCAAGCCGACTGTCGATCTAGGATGGTTTGCTTAAATTCAGGAGCCAGCAGCAAATTAGGCAGCTCAGGATTCTCTGAAAAGGCATGCTTAATTTTGTTCAGGAATCTAGCTCGAATGATGCAACCACCTTTCCAAATACGGGCACACTCGCCCAGGTCTAGGTCATAGCCAAAATTGTCTGAGGCCTTACGCAACAGAGCCATGCCCTGGGCGTAGGAACAAATCTTGGAACAGTACAGGGCATCACGAATCTTGTTGATCCACAGGGTGGTGTTCTCAGTAATCTTGCCATCGGGACCACTGATCTGTGTGGCCGCCGCCACCCGCTCATCTTTAATCGATGACATAATGCGCGCATTGACCGCGGCCGTAATGGTGGGAATACCCACACCCATTTCCAAGGCATTCATTACGGTCCAACGACCAGTTCCTTTTTGTCCAGCGGCATCTAAGATTTTTTCCACTAGGGCCGTATTCCCCTCGGTCTTAGTGAAAATGTCAGCCGTGATCTCAATTAGGAAGGAGTCTAATTCTTCAGTGGTATTCCATTGAGCAAAGACTTCATGGAGCTGCCCATGGCTGAGACCCAAGACATTCTTCATCAGGTCATAGGCTTCGGCAATCAGCTGCATGTCGCCATACTCAATGCCGTTGTGCACCATTTTGACGTAGTGACCGGCACCACCTGAACCGATATAGGTGACACAGGGGCCATCATCCACTTGGGCGGCAATCTTTTTAACAATCGGCTCGATGGACTCATAGGCCGCGCGGGTACCACCGGGCATCAGACTAGGACCATTGAGGGCACCTTCTTCTCCGCCACT